>JBCDDJ010000326.1:0-7425 GCA_039180385.1 Cyanobacteria bacterium P01_G01_bin.38
ACCTGAGAGGCAATCTACTCCGTCTCTCACCTGTGGAAAACCTGTGGAAAACCTGTGGAAAGGGACGGGCTCTTGTAAAGAGTTGTTAAGTTTCACAATCGTTAGAATTTCTCGGGCCTAGCCTCAATCGCTAAGATGAACCAAGCCGACAAGGCTTAACCACATCTGACTGATGTTGCCCGTCAGACGGCCCTTCGCCCCCAAAATCCAAATGCCCCCCTTCCACAAACCCTTCCCCTGGACCTTCACCGTTTTTTGTCTAACCCTGGCGTTGCTCCTTAGCCTCTGGCTCAGACCCGTCGGGGCCTCTTCGCTGTTGACCTCCCGCGTCAATCAGCTGGAGTTTCGGTTGCGATCGCTACAGTCCCAGGTCAGTCGCATCCAGGCCCAGATCCCCGGACCGAGCGGCAGCACCGGCGGCAGTCGCCCGGCCCCAGTCGAGTTACCCCCTGACCTCGGCGATCCGTCCTTAGATCAGCAGTTCGATAACCTGGCAACTTTAGTCATTGAGCTGCGCGATCGCATCGAAGTATTAGAAGCGCAGATATTAGAAACCTCACCACCATCGTTTCCCTAATCGGCGATTTGCACAGCCTTCCGAAGAACTGGTCGATTTTGTATACATAGGGAGTGGTTTAGTTGTTGCAATCCTCGCTTTAACCCGTTGCAATCGGCTGTTGCAAAAAACGTCGCCTCAAATTCTCAAAAAATATAGATCAGATGCAATACCGTTTAGAGCCCTGTCGCACCCTCTGTGGCAGGGCATTGCTATTCGTAAAAGCCTTGATATACCTGGAATAAGCACCCTATAATCGCAGTAATTCAAAGACGTTTATACAACAGAATCACTACAGCGTCGCGGCTGCCAGGGGGACAGCTGACAGGTTATTTATGCTGTTTTGAGCCTGTTGTTTTGAGCCTGTTGTTGAAGCTTGCCATTTTGAGCAAAAGGAGCACCCGTATGCGACGTAAAATATCCCGACACCCCATACAGCGCAGCCGCTTTTGGCTCGCCAGTGGATGGGGGCTGGCCCTGATGAGCTTTGTCTTTAATCTAGGATTGAAGTTTCAAGCCGAGGCCGCTGACAACAATCTTTGCGAAAAAAGGGTGCAGCCCACCGCTGTGCTCTCCCGAGAACAGCTCGTCAAAGTGTTGAGCATCCCCGAAAGATCTGAACGGCAGGTGGTGCAGGCGGTGGTCTCATCACCCTACTGTCAGCTGCCGGACCTCGATATTCGCGCCGGGGTACGGGCAGAGCGGGCAGTCTATCCCCTGGCGTTTGATCCGAAGACCTGGTTGGTATTGCTCTATGAGGAGGGGGAGTATGCAGGATATGCGTTTAGGTTTCAGGGGTAGGAGAGTTAACGGTTAAAGGTTGCAAGTTAAAGGTCAAAAGATGGGGGAGATGGGGAGGATGGGGAAGCAAAAAGTGGAGAGAAGAGAAAAGACAAAGGGGGAAGAGAGAAAGACGAAGGGGGAAAGGCGAAAGGGGAAACTGAGGCTGGGACGCTGGGGGGCGGTGGTGATATTGACCTTGCTGGCAGGGTTGCATTTGCCAGGGTGTCAGCCGGAAAAGGTCCCCCTACGGACTATCCAGATTCAGCAGGAGTGGGCTTTGCAGCCGGGAGGTGAGGTAGCGGGCTACGCCGTCAGCAGCGGTCTGGGCGATATCACCCTGGAATTAGGGGGGGATGGGGTGCAGATGCCATTTACAGGGGAGGTGCAGCCCACCATTGGCAACTGTGTGGTGATATCGAGTCCAGAGGTGCCGGCCTATTTGTTTCGCCTCTGTGGAGTGCGGCGACCCCAACTGGGTCAACGGGAACAGGGGCAAATTGTGGGTCGGGCTCAGCAGCTTGTATTTGCAGCCCTGCGTAAACAGCCCAACGGCACCTGGGCCATGGTCGAACCCTCAACCGCCTTGATCGAAAACTTACTGGTGGAGCAATAAACAGATGTCATTTAATTTTGGGTCCTTCAGAAAACTAGGGAGTCTTCTAGCGGGCATGACTGTGGTGCTTTGGGCCTCAACGGCCCAAGCAACATCGCAGAATGGGGCAACTGCCCAAGCAGCTCCGCAAGCGGCTCCACCCACTCAAGATATTGCCCTCAGCTTTGAGTTTGAGGCATCGGGGGCCACCGATAAAGCCACCTCGCCAGCCCCATCCGTTGAGCTGAGCTTTACCCCGCCAGCCCCGTCCAATTTACCCGAGTCAAAGCCACCAGACCCCAATTCACCAGAGCCAGGGTCGCAATCTGTGCCAACCCATTCCCTGACCGAGCTATTTGCAGCGGGGTCTGACTCACTGGTGGCCATCGCCGTGGGTAATGCTGAGGGCACCCGCACCCCCACGGGCGGTTACACGTCGGCCTATTACGGCCATGTTGACCCCGGCAACAGTGTCTGGAACCTGGGTAGTTTTTCCTATCAACACGGAGCGGCCTCCCCCCAAGCGGCTGATGTCAAACAGCTGCGCCGCCTCAAAGCCCAGGCCGCAGAGTTGCGCCGACAGGCCAGGGGTCGACACCTTAAAATGTCAGTAGAAGCAGAGATTAACGGCATTGATCTGGCGAATCAGGCCCCACTCGCAGCACTAGACCGGGGCTATATTGACTGGCTGTATCAGGCCCAGCAATTGCCCCTAGACGAAGCCGAGCAGATCATCTGGGCTAGGACTCGAGCCTTTATTGACCCCGATACTGGCCAGTGGAATGCCCCCGGACTGGGTAATACATTTGAATCAATCAAGCAGGACCAGACCCGCCGCTATCAAGCGATTACAAGGGTCTTAGGGCCATAAACCTTCGCCCAAAAAAGTTCCCTAATTTTTTCTGATAGAAGTATCTTTCTAGAATTTACAATTCTTATGAAAGATTTCCTTTTTTCCACAGCGTTTCCACAGGCTTTCCACAGATGGGGATTTTTTTTCCACAGAGGGCTAACGAGGTTAATAGGTTTTTACCAATACCTGTGGATAAAGTCGTTAGCTTAAAGCGCATCTTTAACGACAGACTTCTGTAACGGAGTAAGACAAAAAAAATGGCCCATTTCGCCTGTCCTCGTGAACCCGAAGTTTTTGTTAAGACGATGGCCTATTGCGGCGCTGTTGAAAATTGCAGGTACTTGCCCCACAATAGTCACCACTGCTCAGCAGCCCCATCAAACGCCAGCGAACAAGCGAACTACAAAAGCGGCAGGGGTGGTTTTGCCGTGACAATTTTAATGAGGAGATAAGTAAATGACAACGCAGACCGTGAGTTTATTAGTCGAAATCCCCGAGGAGCTGCACGAGTCCCTGCAGAGCTATTTAGAAACCCATTCGGCTTGGAGTCAGAATCGAGTGTTTTGCGCGGCCATCTCCCTGTTTTTGATGCAAAATGGCATGGCTCAGCCCAAGGTCAGTCGGATTTATCTAGATAGTTTGTTTGAGGCAGCTGCTTAGATAGGGGGACGGCTCCTTCAGTCAATTAAGTCACAATTCGTTATGTAGGCCGTGCCCAGGCCATAGACTACGCTACTCAGCCACCCAGGGATTAGCCATTAAAACAGCATCCCCATCCTTGCTAATCCCGCCTACAGGGGCATTGAATGTCCGAATCGGTGGCCAAATCTTGGATGCAGATATCGTCCAGATGTCGCTGAGAAAAATTCGGATTTTGAAGATAAAAATGAGCCCTAGCCCACCACAATTTTGATCCGGTGCTATATTCGACATCAAGTATGGTTTCCTACAAAATTTTGCAGGGGCTGTATTTGTAGCTGAGAAAAAGTATCGGTTATAGGATTTTGTTTAATGTACTGGCGAGTCTCTCGTGTTTTGTATTGACAAGCATCTTTCCGAAATCTCACTCTCTACGCACTTTTGATTTTGGAGATCACGTTTATGTCAGTTTATGTGGGTAATCTGTCTTACGAGGTGACAGAGGCAGATTTGACGACTGCTTTTGCAGAGTATGGGACGGTTAAGCGAGTTCAGCTCCCGACCGATCGTGAAACCGGCCGTATGCGAGGTTTTGGCTTTGTGGAAATGGGCACAGAGGCAGAGGAGCAAGCGGCCATTGATGCGCTTGATGGCGCAGAATGGATGGGCCGTGACCTGAAAGTGAATAAAGCTAGGCCCCGTGAAAACAGAGGCGGTGGCGGTGGCCGTCGCGATGGCTTTTCCCGCGGCGGCTACTAAATTTGGGGCGAGTTTTTTAGCCAAGGTTTAATTTAAGCGCTCTGCATCCTTAACGGTGCAGAGCGCTTAAGCTTTAGGGTGGTCTAATAATTGCCCCTTACTTTTTAGGGGTCCGATTCACCAAAATATTCGCGACAAAGCTAGAGGCCACAAACCCTAAGATAAACAGCACTAGCAAAACCACCCCGCCACTGCGCACTGGCGGTATCCACAGCAGTGCCCAACCGAGTAAGGCAATGCCCGCCATAGAGAAACTATAGAGGGTCATGGTTCGTCGGGGCCAGCCTGCGCTGCACTGATAGACCGCTGCGGTAGGGATGATCATGCCCAAGGTGAGCGCAGCGCCCACGGCTACCAGCCAGGCTTGGGATGCCAACTGAGGCGTCAGGGCGATCGCGATCGCAACCCCACCCAGGCCCAATGCCCCCGCCAACAGCCCCCCAATCCAGTTAGAGGCGGCCAGTTCATCCTTAGACAGCAGCATCCGACCGTAGGGATTGAGCCGCAGCAAGAGGTTAAATAGCGGATCGGCCACCCAGCTAAACAGCACAAAGCTAATGTAAAACACAATAAACGGGGCCGCAATAATCAGCCCCACGGTGCTACTGCGGGCAATCAGCCGCAAAATCCGAAACCCGACGATCAGCACCGCCACCACCAGCCAGCGCCGTCCCTCTGACAGCTTCGACATCCACAGGGCGTAGCGCAAAAATGCACCGTAGATCACATTGGTCGCCTTTAGCGCCTGGATCATCCCCCGCCTGGCCCAGTCCAGGTCCGGCTGTAGCCGCAGCGCCTCCTGAAAAGACGATTGGGCCTGCTTAGGCTTACCCCGATCGAGCCAGAGCCAGCCCTGGTTAGCATGGGCCAGAGCGTCTTCTGGATCTTGCAGCAGTGTACCCTCAATGGAGCTGGCGGCCTCCTCGAATCGATTCAGCTGCTTGAGACTGAGTGTCCGCAAATTGTTGCAACCCGTGTGGGTAGCATCAAAGGCCAGACCTTGTTCCGCGGCGTCTAAAGCTGCTTTCCACTGACCCTGGTCGGCTAAGATGCCTGCCTTGAGAGAATAAAAGCTCTCGTTCGTGGGGTCGAGGCGGAGGGCATCTGCGATCGCACCTTCCGCCGCCTTATAATCATCCCGGTGATAGTGCACATCGGCCAGCGCATAGTGGGCAAACGGCATTTCTGGGTTGCTGCCGATGGCCTGCTGAGCCGTCTCAGCTGCATCTGGATAGCGCTTGAGCCTGGTTAACGTCAGCGCCAACAAGGCCAGCCCCCTGGCGTAAGTTGGGTTCTCTGCTAATAACTCCCGCAGGGCATCCTCTGCCTGTTCGTAGCGATGTTGCTCAAACAGTAATAAGGCCCGCTCAAAATATGCGCTCATCTTGGCACTTATTATTGGCTCATCATTGCAGCTTCAGATACTGCAAAATCTCATCGTAAATACCATCTTGATTGGCATGAATGGCATAGTTTCGCGCCGTCATAAACCATTCCCCCGTAGACGGTTTAACGCTACCAGCCGACTTAACCAAATCCCGAGTTTCCAATGGCTTCGGGATGCCCGACTTAATCGCCTCCTGCAGCTTAGCCTCCACCGCCAGGTCCACTAGTGCCTTTAAATCTGCCCCCGAAAACTTATCCGACTTTTGGCTGACATGCTCAAAGTCGATATCCTCCACCGGCTTACCCTGGCACAGCAGCCGCAAAATTCGCGCCCGACCCACCGCATCCGGCGGCGGCACAAACAAGACCCGGTCAAACCGACCCGGTCGCCGAAACGCGCTATCCAGATGCCAGGGTGCATTGGTCGCCGCCAAAATCAGCACGCCCTCGTTAGAATCTTGGACCCCATCCAGCTCAGCCAAAAACTGGTTGATCAGCTGCCGTGCCGTACTCTGACGAAAATCAGAGCGTTTCGCCGCCAGGGCATCGACTTCATCAAAAAATAAAACACAGGGCGTATTTTGGCGAGCCTCCTCAAAAATTTCGTGCAGGTTTTTCTCACTGTTGCCTAGCCACATATCCAGAACGTCGCTGATCTCAACCGAGATAAAATTCGCCTCGATTTCCCCTGCCGTCGCCCGCGCCAGATGGGTTTTACCACACCCCGGTGGGCCATACATCAAAATCCCGCCGCCGATGGTTTTGCCATAGGCTTTATACATGTCCGCATGGGTTAGCGGATAGATAATCTTCAGCCGAATTTCTTCCTTGAGCGACTCCATGCCGCCCACATTCTCAAAGGTGATGCTGGGCCGCTCGATCACCTCGCCCAAGCCATCATCTACAATGTCATCCCAGGTTGCCCGGACCCGCCCGTCGGTCACAAACGCATCTGCGCCCGCATCAATGCCCAAGCGCTCCGCCAGGTCAGAGGTTTGTAAGGTCGGATCTTGCACCATCGCCGCCCGAAACTGATTCACCGCCTCGGATACCTCCCCCGAGCGCAGCAACAGTCGAGCATACAGTGTCAGTACCGCCGCCTTTGCCTCCCCCGAGCCCACTAAATTTTCCATCAGCGCCAGCGCCTGGGCATCTTTGCCCTGCTGATAAAACGCCCGCGCCAGCCCAAACTGCAATTCCCGATTATCTGGAGCCATCTCCAGCCCCTTCGCATATTCCTGCTCAGCCGCCGCTGCCTCGCCCCGACTCAACAGCGTTTCGGCTAAATGCTGCCGCAGGGGGACATTTTCGGGTGAAAACCGGAGTGCTTCTCGCAGAGCTTGGATTGGGTCGGGTGCGTTAAAGGTCATAGGCAAGTTAAAGCAGAACTGTGACTAAGATAAAACGTTTAGTTAACCGAAATTAATATCCCCTACCGATCTTAAAGTCTAGCGGTTCATCTTCAGTGCAAATTACGTGTTTTTTATGAATTCAATAAGGTCTAGCAAGATTTCGGACGGTGGCCTGGGTGGGTTTAGAGCCTCAATGACGGGTTAAGCCAAAATATGCAATACTTTCAACCGTTCTACCCGACCCTTCATCCATTGCCCAATACCCCTACGCCCTCCCCATCTCTCCCAAACTACCCGTCACCCTCTACCCTCTATCCTTTCCCAATGCCCCTCGACACCTGGTTCCCCCTCGCCATCTACTACGACGATCTCCCCGATGCCGCCCAGCACAAAGCGTCTCTCCTAAAGGCTGTTCTAGACTTAGAACAAGCCTGTCAAGAGCGCCGAAACTTCCCCGAGATGGCCTGGACCGGCGATCTTCACGGCGTCGAGCGCATCCATACCA
>JBCDDJ010000327.1:0-7421 GCA_039180385.1 Cyanobacteria bacterium P01_G01_bin.38
ATAGATCCGTTCAAGTAAGTGCTGAGTTTCCGGACTGATTTCACGATGCAATGGCATAGTTGACACTAGCAGAGATAGGCACCTTTGTAGCTTCTCTCTTTATCTGCCTGATAACTGTAAATATTTTTGCGGCTCTACTTAGGTGCCCAAAATGAGGCCAGACAAGGCGTTTTGTTAGGCCCTGCCGCCCCTGCTTCAACAAGCGAACTCGTTTCAGAGCAAACCTTGACAACTCAACCCGCGCCTCTCTCTCCTCAGCAACTGCAAAGCGCCCTGCAACAGGTAGATCAGGTGATTGCTGACCCAGCCAGTTACGCCAATGGCAACACCCAAGATGTGCTCTCCCAGGCGTTGTTATCCCTTGCCCTGAGTGGCAGCGCAGAGGCCGGTGAAGACCTCTCTGAGAGATTAAAAACCTCTTTGCCCAACCTATCAGCAGAGTTGTTTGACAATGTCGTCGCAGAGCCTGCCGCTGATGTGGTGCAGTGGTATTTGCTCTGGGCCATCGGCCTCAACGGGCACGGGCGCATCCCGGTTGAGCTACTAAACACGCCTTGGACTACCCCTAATAACCCACGAGAAAAATATTGGCAACCCACCCCCGCAGCAGCCTGGGCAGTCGCCCAAATCCGGCAAACCGATCCTGAGACCCTGACCGCTCTGGTCAACCGGCTCAGCTTTGAAGACGATCCCACCTGGCTGAAAGGAGACTTTGTGGGGGCTTTGAGTGCCTTGACAGGCAAGCAATTTGGCTATGACGAGGTTACCTGGCAAACCTGGTGGGCACAGCAAGCAATCCTATCAAATTAATGCCTATCAAAAGTGAGGGCTCACCCTGATTGACTGACAAAAGTTCTGAAACCTACATTTTACGGTGTATCGGCTAGCGGTTGGAAACCGCCAAGCTCAAAGTTTTGTCTTTGTCAGTCAATCAGAGACTCACCGTAATCGAGGAGTTATTGGTATTTTAAAAAACATTAAAACTGTGATCTAAAACACCTTATAATTGAGGACACCTTCAAAATAGAGGGCTGACTAACAACGCTAAAGGCCCTCATCGTTAAGCTGTCCTAAACTAAAACTTGGCTTTAATGCAGCGATTAAAATCAATCTTGGGCATCAAGCGAATCCCACAAATAATTTCGATCTCTTTGCTGCTTGATATGGTTCTTTGCCTCACCTATGTGATAACGCATCTGGCAATGTCATCGTATTTTGAAGACACAGAAATATGGGATCTGGATCTGGAGTCAAGTATCGCCTCTTGGTATTCAACGCTGAAATTTCTGAGTATTTTTTGGGTCGCCACTTTATTCTCTCGCAATCAGTTCTCTCAAGGTCAAAAGTCTCTCTCTGTCATAGTTTTACCGACTATTTTCCTATTGATGGCAATTGATGAATGCTTCCAGATTCATGAATGGATTGGTAAGCACAGTGATGTTTTACTGCCCACTGGAAATCGTGCTGACACCCCCTTTCAAGAAACAGGCATATGGATGTTCCTGGTGGGGATTCCTTTTCTAGCCTTTTTTTTGCTGTGGATCTACTGGTTGAGGAAGAAACTGGTTGATCATCGATCGAGTATTACGATGCTTGTCATAGGGGTAACAGTACTGCTCACAGGCGCTTTAGGGTTTGAAATCATTTCAAATTTTCTAGAAGGCTCTCTTTGGAGAGCTGGGGTTGCCCTCGAGGAAGGTTGCGAGATGGTCGGGGCAACCATTGTTCTTTGGGCGGTGTGTAATATGCACAAGCAAAAACGCCCAGCTCGCCCAGCTCTGAGTTAAACATGCTGTCTGACAGCAGTTTTATAATATGTTTAGCGCTCCACACTTCCCAACAGTTCTACACTTCCCAACAGTTCTACAAAAGTCTGGTTCAGCAGTTGATAACCCTGATCATTAAAGTGCAGCTCATCTTTGCGATGGGCTTTCTGCATCATCCCTTGGTCATCGGCCAGGATGGCAAACCCGTCAAACACAATTACATTCTCATCAGCCAGGGTGGCAATATACTCATTGATTTCATCCACTGCGATCGCAACATCATCTGACCATACCGGCCTGCGTGCCAGCGGCACTTCCCCCACCGGCAAAATCGTACTCACAATCACGATCGCCCCCAACTCCTGAGAGGCTTTGATCATCTGATCAAGGTTGTTGCGAGTCTCCGCCATGATCGCCTCTCGCCGTCCTGGAAACAGTGGGATTGTCTTGAGGTCGTTAACCCCCACCTGAATCACCACCATATCAGGCTGCACCCCCCCCACATGGGCATCAAACCGCTGTAGCGTCTGCGCCGTTGTCTGGGAGCTGATACCCCGGTTAATAAACGCATACCCGTCAGCATCGGGAGCAGGCCATCCCGCCGCTCTGGAGTCTCCGAAAAAAACTACCCGGGTTGTTTCTGGTGGGATCGGCTCAGGGGTATCGCTAAAGTACTTCAGCCCGAGCGGATCGAGGCGAGTTTGATTGAGTTCGACATAGTATTTTTTGACCTGTCCATACAGTAAAAAATTAAGCGCGACTGAGCCCCCTAAAACCAGAAGTCCCAAGACGCTCAGCAATAGGCCGATTTTATTCAGTTTCATAAGGGTTAGAAAATGTTCAGGAGCTTAGCCTTTGCTACAGACAAGGTGCCGCCATTTCCGCAGGCTGGCCTCACTCCAAGCTCAAAGCCACCTTGCGAGCCAGCTCCGCCATCCGGCTAGAATAGCCCCATTCATTGTCGTACCAGGCCAGCACCTTGACCTGTGTGCCATTCACCACCATCGTAGACAGCGCATCAATAATCGAAGATCTTGGATCGTCTTTATAATCGATCGACACCAAAGGCCGTTCTTCGTAGCCCAAAATTCCCCTCAAGGGGCCTGCTGCCGCCGCTTTAAACAGGTCATTGACCACCTCAACCGTGGTTGGCTGCTCAACCTCAAACACACAGTCCGTCAGCGATGCATTCAACAGGGGTACCCGCACCGCCAGACCGTTGAGCTTACCGTTCAGCTCTGGGTAAATCATGCCAATCGCGGTGGCTGAGCCCGTCGTCGTCGGCACTAGCGATAAACTATTGGCCCTGGCTCGCCGTAAATCTTTGTGCGGCGCATCCACGATGGTTTGCGTATTGGTGATGTCGTGAATCGTGGTGATCACACCGTGGCGAATACCCAACCCTTCATGGATAACTTGGACAACGGGGGCTAGACAGTTAGTGGTGCAGGAAGCCGCCGTCAACAGGTGATGTTTCTCGGGCTCATACAGATCATCGTTGATGCCCATGACAATATTAAGCGCCCCTTGCTTAACCGGGGCGGCCACAATCACCTTTTTTACCCCGCGCTTAAGGTAGGGCTCTAGCAGGGCGGGAGTGCGAAACTTGCCCGAGCACTCCAACACAATATCGACCCCCAGATCATCCCAAGGAGCCTCTTCGGGGGTAGCATAATCACTAAAGCTCAGGGGTTGCCCATCAATTAGAAATTTCTCGTTCCCCACAGCTTCGACCTCTGGCTGCCAGCGACCGTGTACTGAGTCAAACTTCAGTAAATGGGCGGCGGCAGCGGTGCCCCCCTTAATCTCATTGACATGGACAAACTCTAGCTCGGGCCAGCCCCAAGCGGCCCGTAATACCAGGCGGCCAATGCGGCCAAATCCATTAATTGCAACCCGCACCATCGTGACCACCCAAATTGCACCCTGCCCTGATCTCTACTGAGTCCCCTTGACTGGGGGAGTCAAATTAGGCAATGGCTTTTACATTTCAATAATATTTGAAATGAGAGCCGGAAATCAATCGGTGTTTGGCAGCATAGTTCAACATAAATTAGTGGAACTTGAATGATAAACAGACGTTCTTCAGTCGGGGCAAATTCTAGCAGGCAAAATCGGACTGAGTCGTCGAAATTCTGAGAGATAAGCTTCTAACGCCAGAAACTGGGGCAGATTCAAGCTGTAGTAAATCCACCGACCTTCCTGACGGCCTTTGATCAGCTGGGCCTGCCGCAAGGTTTTGAGATGAAAGGAAAGCTTAGACTGGGTGACGTCGAGCTGGGCAGCAATGTCACAGGCACATAGTTCGTGCGATCGCAACACCTCAATCACCTGCACCCGCAACGGGTCAGCCAGCGCATGAAAACTACCAGCTATAGAAAGCGCAGAAATAGAAGCCATTCAAGGTAACCCATCATCCGTAGCAATCATAACCAGATTTATACCTACCTACTACCCACCACCCATTACCCTTTCCCACCTCCCTAACCCCAGATAGAGGCATCTCTTTTGCAAAAAAGTTATCTTAAAAGCGCCTGATGCCTGAGAACGCCATGTCCCCCACCCAAATGCCCAACCCGTCCAAGTCTGACCCCACGGAGCCTGACTCCATCGAAAACGCAGTTGCGCTCGCCACTCAAATCAACGAAATGGTCGCCGTAATTGGCACACAAGCCTTTCAGAGTTTGGCAGATACGGTCACAGAGACCACCGCAAAAGTCACCCAAGAAGCCTCCAGCGCGACCCAAAAATTAGCAGAGGTCACCACCGAAACCATCGGTCAGACCGTTGAGCCTATTGCCCAAAACCCCGTCATCAACTACGTGGCAAAAATCCCAGGACTGGGCTGGTTGCTGCACGCCCTGGGCAAAGTCAACATCGACAAGGCCCAACGAGAAGTCACCAAACTGCGTCAGACCTACCCCCACGAGTCTGCGGATGAACTGGCCCATCGAATCATCCTCAACACCACCCTGGCCGCCGCAGGCACCGGATTAGTCACCAACATTATCCCCCCGGTCGCCCTGGCCTTATTTGCCGTCGATTTAGCTGCCGTCAGCAAACTACAGGCCGAGATGCTGTATCGCATCGCCGGCATTTACGACTTTGACCTCAATGACCCCGCCCGTCGCGGCGAAGCCATCGCCGTTTTTACCGCCTCTTTAGGCACCTCTGGCGTGATCAAAACCGGGCTCAGCGCCGTAGAGCTTATCCCCGCCGTCGGCGCAGTTATTGGAGCCTCAACGAATGGGGCACTGGTTTATACGCTAGGAATTGCCGCCCGTCAATTTTATGAGAATTTGGGTAGAGGGTAGAGGATAAAGGGTAGAGGATAAAGGGAAATGGGGGAGATGAGGCAGAGTTAAAAGCTATTAAATCCTCCCCTTCCCTATCTTCCCCACCCTCCCCATCTTCGACCTTCCCTTTGTCGCACCACCCATTACCCACTACCCATTACCCACCACCCATTACACCTTCCGCCGCTTCTTAATATCATTCTGCAAATTCGCCAGATCAACGTAGCGATCGGCCAGATCAATCAAGGCATCGCTGGTCATTGACTGTAGGCTCACTATCTCTACAGTGACCCCTTGGCGGCCTAGCGCATCCAGGGCATAGGTCAGATGCCCATCGCCGCTGAGCACAGTAATCGTGCTGCAATGCTTAGCCAGACGCAACATATCAACGGCCATCTCGACATGTAGGCTGGCCTTGCGACCGCCCTCCGGGTGCGCGACCAGCTCCTTGCTGACGACTCGATAGCCATGGCGACTGAGCCACAGCAAAAACCCTCGCTGCTTCTCATTGCGAGAATCTACACCGGTATAAAAATAAGCCCGCAGCAGACGCCGCCCCTGGGTCAACGCCTGCAATAAGCGAATATAATCAATCTCTATGTTGAGATAAGACGCGGCATAAAATAAATTGGCCCCGTCTATGAGCACTGCCATCAAATCAGGCGATTGTCCCAAAGAGACTGTCCTGAGCTCCGCCGATAGCCCCATGGGCCGCGATGAACTGCTAGAGACCAACGGTTGCCGCACTTTAATGGGGTCTTCCTTCGGTGACGCGGCATAGACATCGTCCTCAGTTCCCTCTCGATCAGATTTGCTGGCCATGAGCCCCTGGCTACATTCTTAAGAATCATTTAATAATTTTAGAAGAGTAGCCGTCTATACCATCCATAAGAAATGTGAAAATTGTGGATTAATTCGTTAGGTTGAAGGGGTGGAAGTGGTCTTAAAATCCTTATATGAAACGGTTTACACAGCTTTTCCAAGACGTTGACGCAACAACTTCCACCAACGAAAAAGTTCGGGCGCTACAGCAATATTTTCATGAGGCACCTGCCGCCGATGCTGTCTGGGGACTTTATTTATTTTTGGGCAAGACTCGCAAACGGTTGATTACCTCCCGCGTCCTGCGAGACATTTTTCTACAAATTTCAGACATCCCAGAGTGGTTATTTGAGGACAGCTACGCCCACGTCGGCGACTCCGCCGAAACCATTGCCCTGCTGCTGCGCGATACACCCCTGCCCAAAACGTCTCCACCGGCAGCGTCTCCGCCGACAGTATCTTCTCCCACAGCGTCTCCGCTTACAACGGGTACTCCAGACAATCGGCCAGGTAGCCAAACGCCTCTACATATATGGATGTCATCCGTCATTCCCCTGGTCAAAACCTTAGACGACCCCAACGATCTGCGAGATTTGATCGTCTCATGGTGGGCCAACCTTGAGGACTACGAAATTTTTGTGCTCAATAAGGTTCTGACCGGGGCCTTTCGAGTGGGGGCCTCTACCAAGCTGGTAGTCAAAGCGCTCTCGGCGGAGTACGGTATTCCCGATGCGGTGCTCACCCATCGGCTGATGGGCGATTTTGTCCCCACTGTCGAGTTTTATGAGCAGCTGATCCAACCTGATGGGGTAGAGACATCTCCCAGCCGCCCCTATCCGTTTTTTCTAGCGGCCCAGATCGATGAAGATCGCTTTGCCCAAGAAGATATGGCTTGCTGGCAGGCCGAGTGGAAATGGGACGGCATTCGCGCCCAACTCATCCATCGGGCTGACCAAACGTTTGTCTGGTCACGGGGCGAAGATTTGATCACCCATCAGTTTCCAGAACTGGATGAGCCGCTGCGATCGCACCCCACTGGCACCGTCTTTGACGGCGAAATCGTCTGCTGGGATGGCCAAAAACCAAGAGACTTTAACTACCTACAAAAGCGGCTGGGTCGAAAGCGCGTCAGCAAAAAACTAATGGCCGACAATCCCGTCCATTTTCTCGCCTACGACCTGCTCGAATACCAGGGTCAAGATCTCAGAGAACAACCGCTCAAAACCCGCCAGCAAAAGCTGATCGAGCTACTCGAGGCCAATCCCAGCGACACTATCAGCCATTCCTCCCCGCTCTCGTTTGAGAGTTTTGCCGATTTGCAAACCCTGCGGCAACAGGCCCGCGATCGCGGCGCGGAGGGGTTAGTCATCAAAGCCATTGACAGCCCCTATCTGGTGGGTCGCAAACGCGGCTACTGGTGGAAATATAAGGTCGAGCCCATGACTCTGGATGCCGTACTCATCTACGCCCAGGCCGGCAGCGGCAAACGCGCCAACTTGTTCACCGACTACACCTTTGCCCTGTGGCGAGACCAGGA
>JBCDDJ010000328.1:0-7414 GCA_039180385.1 Cyanobacteria bacterium P01_G01_bin.38
GCCCATTCCCCGACGATTAGAGAGTAGTCAATGGCTGTCTGGGCATTTGCTGTCTGGGCCTGGACGGAGTTGGGAAATAGGAGGGCAATCGCTAAAGTGATCGCGCCGCTGAGCGCCGCTCCGTTTACCGCAAAGGTATACTGCAAGGCTGTGTAGTTCATTGTCAGAGCACCCTCAGCTAACGTTGGTAGGCCAGGCTAGTGACTGACTGCAGCCGTGACGCTACTGCCTTCTATTTTAAGACTTGACAGGGGGCAGTGACTTAGATCTCACCCCAGCCTGGGTTAAGTTTTTTCATCAGCGGGTTATATGCCTTAAAGTAGGCAATCGACCCGACTTGTCGCAGCAGTGCTTTGGGCTTCGTATCAGCCCCCATGCAGCGCTGACAGATAGGGTGGGTGACTTGAAATCGCTCAAATCCTTGTCTTAGGCCGCAGGCAGGCTGCTGCTGATCTAGGATCTCAATTAGAGAATGGTGGTTTAGATTGCCGAGGGGGATCTGTCCGTCATAGTCTTTGCAACAGGGGACGACGGTGCCATCGTAGAGAATGCCGGTCTGGTCAGTTGTGCCGTTGCAGTAGCCAAATTTAGCGGGGATTACCTGATCGCTCTCTACATTGCCCCAGCTGTCGAGGGGAAAGGTTTCTAGGGCGAGTTTGGGGGTTAACTCAATCACCTGCCATCGTCCGGGCTTATGTTGGGCAATGCGGTCTTGGATTACCTGCTCAGAGGGCCGATCAGGATGATCTGCCAGGAGGCGATTAGCCCAGTGGGTCAGCTCCTGGCGCATTTGGGCTTTACCCTCGACCACGTGCATTTGCTTGTGGGGCACTAAAAACGGGTGGGGGGTCGTGTCGAGAAACTTTAGATGGACTCGAGTCGGAGAGCCTGCATTGGCTAAATTAGCTTTGACATAGCGGGTAATGCCGTCAAAATATTGGTCGGGCTTCAGCATCGGCGGTGCGCCGCGAATGATAAAGGTCTCTGGGTCTGGTGTTTGCAGCGAAATGGTGACTTTGGGAATGCCTGAGGCGATCAGCTTTTCGACCTGCTCTGGTTTGATGTGAAAGGTACTGCCGTTGGTAGTCAGGTGTGGATTGAGCGCTCGCTCCAGAGCCATGCTGATCGCGTCAAAGATATGGGGGTAAATCAATGGCTCTCCCATCAGATGAAAGGCGACGATCTTGGCCAGGCGATGCTCGGCAATCTCATCCAAGGCTTTGGTGAGGAGTGCGATATCCATGTGCCCCCGCTTGCGCGCCATGATGGCATCGGGGCAAAACTCACACTTAAAGTTGCAGACGTTGGTGACTTCTAGATGAATTCGCTCTAATCGGTAGCCTGAGGCCATAGGGGTGCTCTGCAACTTTGAGCCACTTTATCAAAGGGGTTGGGTTTAAGAGTGAGAAGTGGCTGAGAATTTAAGGTTTTCCCCTTTCGCCCGTCCTGCCAAGGCTTAAACTTTCCCGAAAGATATCTCAAATCGCCTGAAGTGCGCCTATCTTGGATCAGCAATGTCTAAGGATCTATTTATGGCATCATCTGACCAACAAGCGGTAGAGCGGAGTGTGGCGACAAGGGCTGATTTGCTGAGAATTTATGCGGAGCAAGATGCAAGGTTGGGCAGCCCGAACCCTCGATATAAGCAATGTAAGCTGTATTGCGATCGCTACCTAGACATCCGTGTTCAACTGGTCGGCACTGATGGGCTGAATGATACCGACTGGGACCTCACGATTTTCTAACCTTTGGGTGATAGCGCGGCGTTGCAGAACGACCGCGTTGCGCTCAAAAATAAATTCGCTGTAATCGGCGAGGTCGTCTATGCCGAGTAGGGTCAGGATGACCTCGGCAGTTAGCCAGACGAGGGTTCTTGCGAAAACCTTTTGGTATTTGCCGGGCGTGTTAAGCATTTCGCGGGGGTTCTAAGGGGCTCTATAGATGTATTAGGCCCAACCGCTTCAAGGTTATGCACTGGTGTCAATCTTGAAAGATAGCTTTCAACTCTGTTTGTGCCTGTGACACTTTTGCAGTTGGAGGAGCTACCTCATCGGGAATCATTGATGGGCTGTCTGAAGTGTTCGTTAGCCCGTCAGGAGATCGCTCCCATGCCGCTTCAAGCTTTTGCTATCCCATTTTTGACGCTGATGCTGGGCGTCGTTTCGCTACTCTTTGACCTTAAAGAAAACTCTAAGCATAAGGCGCTGATGCTGGGGCTGATTGTGCTCTCGTTTATCGGTATTTGTGGCCTGGAGGTGACGTCAAACCTTGAAAGTGAAAAGGCGGAGCAAGAAGCCCAGGAAAAAATTACCGCTCTGACAGAATCAACTCAGCAGTCCTCGGCGTCGATCCAGACCCTGACAGATAACAACAAGCGGTTGCTGGAGCTGCTGGAGTCGGTCAAGACGACCACCGATAGTTTTGACGAAGACTTAGAGGCTTTGCTAATTCGGCTAGAGGGTTTAGGCTACTCGCCGGAAAGTGTAGAACGGGTGGTGCAGAGTTTTGAAGCCGAGGCAGCTTTGCAAACTGAGATCCAATCAGGCGAAATAGGCCCGCAGCTGAGTGGTCAGACAAAAGCGGATGAACGTCAGCAGCGCGGCATCGCTGTCGAGTATTTCACGAAAGATGTGGATCAGGGGATCGTCGGTTCGCAGCTCAGTGCATTGGGTTTCCAAACTCAAGCCAAAAACCCCATCGTGCCGGATAGGCCAACCAATGCGATTTGGTTTGGGGGTGAGGTGTCTTTAGAAGATGTCCAGTTGGTGGCGCTCACGCTGGTGCAGGCGGGTGTCCAGATTGAGTCGATTCGCCCCTTTGCGGAGGGGGATGGACGGGCTGAGCTAATCCAGGTCGGCACCGATGCCCAGCTTGATGAAACGTGTGAAGCCTGGACCGTTGAGTCGATCCAGCAGGCATCTCAGTTTAGCCGGGCGAATCGGGGCTGTGCGGCAACGGCTTCGGAGCTGGCTCAGCAGCTATGATAAGCGGATGAGCTATAGGGGCCTATGCAAAATTTAGACGCGATGGAGTCGGGCTTGGAGGATGCGATCGCATCCCTCCGAGGTCAGGGTGATGCTCCCTCCAAAGATTGCGTCGCCGCTGCCCTACTCACCGCCGAAAAGCAGGCTAAACGCGATAAAGTTCGCTATCGCTACGATCAACTGCTGGGCACCTGGCTGTTGGGTTTTATTACTGGCACGACTAAGACCCGCCAAAAAGCAGGCGTGGCGATGGGGGCCGGTCGATTTATTCCCCGCTTTCTGAAAATTCAGCTGACCTATGAGGCCACCGATCTGGACTCGGGCCTAGGGACCGTCACAAATACAGTCAGCCTGGGGATTTTGCGGTTACAGCTGACGGGGCCGACCAAATTCTGGCCTAAGACGAATAGCCTTGCCTTTGACTTTACCCACATTGAGGTCAAGCTCGGCGGTCTAAAATTTTATGCTGGCCCTGTGCGCGGTGGCGCAGACCGCGCCGCCTCATTCGAGCAGCAGACTTTGAAAGATCAGGCCTTTTTTACTTATTTTGTAATGACTGAAACCTGCATTGCTGCCCGAGGCCGCGGTGGCGGTTTAGCCCTGTGGACCTGCGAAGCTCCGTAGGCGAGCAGGACCGCTCCAAAATTTCTAGCCTTTTCCCTAATTTGGGTTAGTTGCGATCGCACATTCCCCGCTCCTATCTTGGGAATAACGCAAAGCCTTGCCTTTGCATTAACCCAACCTCGCCGCCTATGGTGTAAGACATGCGGGTATCCATACCCATCTACATAAACAGGCATATAGGAATAAGGATTTTAAGATGAAACATTCACTGTGTCGGAGCTTAACCCTCGGACTCGGCCTTTCATTATTACTATTAGCCGCCTGTGACGGCAGCGGACGCGACACTGGTGGCGACGGCGGCGAGCAGTCCGTTACTATTTTGGGCGTCATCGTCGGTGAGCAGCAGGCCAAGCTCGAAGCTGCCCTGGCTCCATTTGAAGAAGAAACCGGGATTGACGTTATCTACGAAGGCACAGATGCCTTTGCCACGCTGCTGCCAGTGCGGGTGGAGTCAGGCGATGCTCCAGATATCGCGATGTTTCCCCAACCCGGCCTGATGAACGACTTTGCGGCGGCAGAGCAGCTGATCCCGGTCACAGAGTTTATGGATCAAGCCACGTTAGAAGCCGCCTATCCTGACACCTGGCTATCTTTAGGCACCATCGACAATAGCCTTTACGGTATCTGGTATCGAGCCTCGGTCAAGAGCCTGGTTTGGTATAGCCCCAGTACCTTTGAGGAGCGTGGGTATGACATTCCTGAAACCTGGGATGAGCTGATGGCCCTGAGCGATCGCATCGTCGCCGACGGTGCCACCCCCTGGTGTTTGGGGTTAGAGAGCGGCGACGCCACTGGCTGGCCCGGTACCGACTGGGTCGAAGATATCATGCTCCGCACCGCTGGCCCAGAAGTTTACGATCAGTGGGTCACCCACGGCATTCCGTTTAATGACGAGCAGGTCAAAACGGCGTTTGTAAAATTTGGCGAGGTGATTCTTAACCCCGACTATGTGGTCGGGGGCTCGGTTGGTTCGATCAGCACCCCCTTTGGCGACTCGCCCCAGGGCTTGTTTAACGAACCGCCCGATTGTTATTTGCATCGTCAGGCCAACTTTATCTCCACCTTCTTCCCTGAGGGAACCGTTCTAGGAGACGATATCGACGTTTTCTTACTCCCCGGCATCAACGAAGACTTCGGTGTGCCAGTGCTCGTTGCAGGCGACGTTTTTGCCATGTTCAACGACACCCCCGAGTCGCGAGCCCTGATGGAGTACCTGGCCACCCCCACCCCCCATGAAATCTGGGCAGAGGCCGGTGGGTTCCTATCTCCCCATCAAGAAGTCAGCCTGGACGTGTACCCTGACCCCGTGAGCAGAAAACAAGCCGAGTTCCTGACTCAGGCCGAGACCATTCGCTTTGATGGCTCCGACACGATGCCCGGTGCCGTTGGGACAGGCACCTTCTGGTCTGGCGTCGTGGATTATGTCGCTGGCTCGGACGTGGATGGGGTGCTGGATGATATTGAGGCGAGCTGGCCAGAGTAGAAATTAGGGCACGGGAGGATAGGGAAGAAAGAATGTTGTTATAGCTTCCCCCCTTGCTCCCTCTGCCTCCTCTGCTCCCCCTGCTCCCCCCTATAGAAATCTCTTAACCTCCCCACCAAAACCTTGAAACCATGTCCGTCAACCTGATCCGCATCCTCAACGCTATCATCGCCATTGCCGTCGGCTGTGGCGGGGTGATTGCCGCCTTCTATGGGTTTAACCTGCTGGTCGAGCGATTTCCCAAGCAGTGGCAAAAGCGGCTGCTGCCCTGGGTCTATGTGGGGCCAGCGGTGGCGTTCTTGTTTGTTTATCTGATTTTGCCGACGGTGAGGACGCTATATCTCAGCTTCTTAGATAACCGTTCTGAGAATTTTGTCGGTCTTAAGAACTATCTCTTTGCCTTTACCAATGGCGATATGCTAATTGCGTTTCGCAATAACTTGCTGTGGCTTGTGCTGGTGACCGGTATTAGCGTCAGTCTGGGGTTGATCATCGCCGTCTTGGTCGATCGGGTAAAGTATGAGGCAGCTGCCAAATCGCTGATCTTTCTACCCATGGCGATTTCGTTTGTGGGGGCCAGTGTTATCTGGCGGTTTATCTATGCGTTTCGACCAGGGGGGGCGAATCAAATCGGGGTGCTCAATGCCATTGTGGTGGCCTTCGGGGGTGAACCGGTGGGCTGGCTGGTGGAGCGCTCCCTCAACAACTTTGCCCTGATTGCCATCATGATCTGGCTTTACACCGGTTTCTGTATGGTGCTGCTGTCGTCAGCGGTCAAGGGCATTCCCAAAGATGTTATCGAGGCGGCGCGCATGGATGGGGCCAGCGAGCTGCAAATCTTTTGGCGGGTGATGATTCCGATGATTATGCCCACCATTACAGTGGTCACAACCACGATGGTGGTATTTGTGCTCAAGGTATTTGACATTGTCTTTGTGATGACCGGCGGTAACCTGGATACCGACGTGATTGCCAGTCGCATGATTAAAGAGATGTTTAACTATCGCAATTTTGGACGGGGCAGCGCGATCGCAGTCATCCTCTTACTCGCCGTTATCCCGGTCATGGTGACCAACATTAAGCGGTTTCGTCAGCAGGAGGTAGAGAGATGAGTTTAGCTAAAAAGCGGGCTCGGCCCAGGGAACGATCTAAATTTGAGCAGGTGATGGCGAAAGCCCCCGTGCATATTGCCGTGGTTGCGATCGCATTCATCTGGACCCTGCCCACCATTGGTCTCCTGATCAGCTCCTTTCGCAAACGTGACGATCTCCTCGCCAGCGGCTGGTGGACAGTCTTGCTGCATCCGTTTAACCTCACCCAGTTTCACCTTGGTAACTATATCGACGTGGTCAACAGCCAGGGCATGGGCCAAGCCTTTCTCAATAGTCTGGTGATTTCGATTCCCGCCACGGTGATTCCAATTGCGATCGCCACCTTTGCCGCCTACGCCCTCGCCTGGATGGACTTCCCCGGACGGCAAACATTGTTCATCACCATTGTCGGCCTGCTGGTGGTGCCCCTACAGATGACCCTGATTCCCGTGCTGCGGGCCTATAACAACTTTGGCCTATCTGGCACCTTCGTCGCCGTGTGGCTGGCCCACACTGCCTATGGACTTCCCCTCGGTATTTATCTCCTGCGCAACTACATTGGCTCCCTACCCAGAGACCTGATCGAGGCCGCCGAAGTCGATGGCGCATCCCACCTGAAGATTTTCACCAGACTGATTGTACCCCTATCGATGCCTGCTATCGCCTCCTTTGCCGTGTTCCAATTTCTCTGGGTGTGGAACGACTTGCTAGTGGCCCTGGTCTACCTCGGGGGCAACCAAAGCGTCGCCCCCGTCACCCTGGTCCTGCGCAATCTTGTTGGGGACCGCGGCCAAGACTGGCATCTCCTCACCGCCGGAGCCTTTGTTTCTATGATTATCCCGCTGATCGTGTTCTTTGCCCTCCAACGCTACTTCGTCCGCGGCCTCCTGGCTGGCTCTGTTAAAGGATGAGGAGAGGTTAGGTGATAGGTAACAGGTCATAGGTGATAGAAGCTGACCCCGTTACCCATTACCTATTACCCATTACCTATTACCCATTACCTATTAATCACCCTTAGAAGCACCCTGGGCGATCTGCTACCCACTACCCATTACCCACTCCCATCACCTAACCCCATGGCCAGTATCACTTTCGAACAAGTCAACAAACAATACGAGAATGGCTTCGTCGCCGTCAAAGACCTTAACCTAACCATCGACGACAAAGAATTCCTTGTATTGGTCGGTCCCTCCGGATGCGGCAAAACCACGTCCTTGAGAATGTTAGCGGGC
>JBCDDJ010000329.1:0-7398 GCA_039180385.1 Cyanobacteria bacterium P01_G01_bin.38
CTAACCAGATTAACCAGCTGGGCAACGGTGAAACCCAGGCTCAGCTCAAAGACCTGCTCACCCAGCTGAAAACCGCCATCGAGGGGGAACCCGCCCTCAGCGAAGACGACAAAGCCGAAGCACTGGAGCAGGTGCAAGCATTAGCCGAAGCGGGGCAAACCCCTGAACCCGGCAAAGGGCAAAAACTAGCAAAACGGGCGATGACCATGCTCAAGGGCATCACCGTTGGGCTGACAGAGGCGACGAAGCTGGTTGGGGTCTGTAATCAGCTATTGCCTGCGATTGGGATATTGTTTGGATTGTAATCAGAAATTCTGGCCTATTGCCATAGATATCGCAGGGCACCCACGAGGGGATGCCCCTACCATAGGCGAACCCGATATGCCCGTCCGGTGGGGGCTGTGCCTTGTGCCTGACCCATCAGGGTTAGAAACAAACAGACAAAAACTCGAACTGTTGCCAGGGGATTGCCTAAAGCATTGCGCTTTCAGATGAGGGGGCAGCGGTTTTGAGGGTGAGGGCAAAAGCTGCGATCGCAACCGTCAACACCCCGGCCACAAAAAACGGTAGCGAGTAGCCAAACGTAACCAGCAGACCCGAAATTGCCGGTCCGATAGCATTTGAGAAACTCAAATAGGATGAATTGGTCCCCAAATTCTCCCCCTGCTCTTTATCAGAGGTTCTCAGTGACAGCAGCGAATCAATCAGGGGCATTGGGAACGCATTTACCATGCCAAAAAAGACCAGAAAGATCCAAAATGCAACAATGTTGGGAAACGACGGAATCAATATCAGCAAAAGGCCTCGCAGGATCAGCGCACCCACCAGTAAGTTCACCAAATTTAGCTTTTTGCGCAGGGGCTCTAATAAAAATACCTGGGAGAGAAAGGCCAGAACGCCAAACACCACAAACGTAATAGCGAGATTTTTAGTGTCTTGCCCCAGCACCGTCAAAAAGAACGGCTGAAACGCAAACGTAAAGATGGTGAAAGTGGCCCCATTGAGAAAGGTCATGACAAAAATTTGTCCAACCCGTGGCTTGCGAAACGAGGTTGCCAGGCGACCAAAGCCAAAATCACCCCAGCTGAGCTTAAAGGTTTTTGTGCATTTCTCAGGCGGCTGGGTCTCAGGCAATACCAAAAAGCACAGAATGGCCGCAATCAGCGCCATCCCCGCTGAGACCAAAAAGCTCATCCCCAAGGTGCTTACCCCCGGCAGCGTCGGCAGGGTCTGAGCAAAATAGGCCAGGGGCGGCCCCACCACAAACCCCAGCCGAAACATGCCGCCAAAGATGCCAAAGGCCTGGGTGCGCTGCTCTGGGGAGGTAATATCGCTGACCACCGCCTGGGCTACAGAGTTATTACCCCCGGTAATGCCATCCAGCATTCTTGCCATGTAGAGGACCCAGGCAAACGGTGAAACTGCCGCTAGCAGGTTAGCCCCCACCGTGCCTAGCAGGCTGATCACCAGCAAAGGTTTGCGCCCCACCCGATCAGACAGTCGGCCTAAAATTGGCGTGCCTACAAACTGAGACAGCGAGAAGGCGGTAGTCAGCAAGCTGGCCTGCCAGTCGCTTAGCCCAAACTCTTTGGCATAGGGGTACAGCGTCGGAATAATAATCGTGAAGCTGACCGAATTGATAAACGCCACCAGTGTCACAATCCAGAACTGCACCGGCAAACGCCTTGAGGGCTGATCAGCCATATGTAACTATTTGTAAAGTTCGTTCTGTCACCATAGCAAGCATTGGCCCTAATGCGAAACGCCTCTGGTTACCACTGTAGGGAGCCAGAAGATAGCGAAAACATGAAAATCAGGGGTATGACCTATGGCTAAGATCCATCGATCCCGGCGTTTTTTTCTGGCTAGTATGGCTACGCTTGCGAGCTGCCTAGTCAGCGCCTGCGCGATCGCAAGCTGTAGACAATTCGCGTCCCCACCCAACCAGCAACAGCGCGTCAACTCCCCCAGCGGTCGCTATCAGCTCAGTGTCCCTATCGAGTACAGCTTTGTTTTCGACGACGGCTCAAGCGTATGGCAGGTCACCATTCGTGAGAATGAGTATGGCAGCATCGTTTATGAAGACCTCGGATCAGAATTCCTTAGCCGTTTCAATGTCTATTGGCTTTGGGATGACGAAAGTCGCGTCTGGCTCTACAACAGTGACGATGGTAGGGTTTACGTTTGGACAAACACCCCCCAAGGCTGGGATAAACAACAATGGGGCTATGGTCGTACCCGTGAGATATCAGATCCGCTAACCCCTCCAGAAGCGCTCTATCCTGACTATGCAAAATAGTCCAACGCCTAATACAGCCTAAAATAAGTAATCAACCCAAGCTGTCTCATCTGATCATGGTTCAAGTCCTGCCCCTCACCACCACCGACCAGCGGATTGTCCATTCCGGTATCACCTGGCAGCAATTTGAGCTGATTCGTAACGGCTTTGGCGACTCGCGTCGGGTGCGACTTTTTTACTATGACCACACCGTCGAAATCCTAACGCTTGGACGCGACCACGAATTTTTCAAAAGCCTTATCGGATTTCTCATCGAACTATTCTGCCTGGAAACTAATCTGGAATTTGAACCCCTGGGCTCCACCACCCAGGAGCGCGAAGGTGAAGCCGCCGCTGAACCAGATGAATCCTATTGCTTTGGCAGCTCTAAACCTATCCCAGACCTGGTGATCGAAGTTGTCTTCAGCAGCGGCAACACGATCAAGCTACGACGCTATCAGGCCCTCGGCATTCCAGAAGTTTGGTTCTGGGAAGACAGCGTCTTTAGCCTTTATCGACTGCGGCAGCTCGGGCAAAATCAGTTCGCTTACGAACCCATTGAACACAGCGAAATTTCAGAGTTAAAGACGCTGGATATGCAGCTTCTGGGTCGCTGTGTCCTCATTGCCCAAACCTCCCGCCTGGAGGCCGCGAAAACCCTACGGAGCGCTATCAGCACTGACTGACTGATTGCTCGCCAGGGTGCATCATTAGCCAACCCAGCCGGCCCACTCACCTTTACTGGTGCGGCCATGTTTATGAGGTTTAGCATGTTCCTGCTGCCAACTTAAGCCAGCGTGGGTCAAGCATTGGGATTTATCTACGGTATAGTCATGGCCAGGGTTGCGCTCTGCCTGAGGATGTATTCTCGCAAGGGCTATGGCTCAGTGTATCTAAGCAATAGCTACGGAGGTCATGGGAAAATCGCTAAGCCTGAAATTGCTGGATTAACCAGGCAATCACGCGACTGTGATCGGTTTCTCGAGAGCGACGAAAGGCTTCTTCTAGTAGCTTTAAATCCAAGCCAGGAAGCACCAGCGATTGAGTAATCTTGCGACTGCCGCCATTCTCCATCGTGAATGCAGTAACTTGCATGGTTTGGACGTCAATGATCCAGTATTCACGGATGCCTAACGCTTCGTAAAGCAAGCGTTTCTCACCTTTGTCGTCAGCCAACGAGGAGTAGGCCACTTCAATCACTAAATCCGGTGCAGGATAATGATCAAGATCGATAATGGTGACATCCCACGGAATCGCAGCCGCACTCTCGCCAATGTAAAAAGAGAGGTCAGGTTGAGCTTCGTCACATCCTGTCTTTCGATAAGTGCAATTATCATGACCATCGAGCCTGACATCTTTGAAGGCTGCAAAAAGGCCAATTGCCTGACTAGCTGTGTAGTGATCGCGAGAGTGGGGATTTCCTAAAGGAACCATTTCAATCCTCATGCGACCATCGTGATAATACCCTCTGGCTTTTGCATAAGCAGGCTGATTAATCGCTTCAATGTACTCTCCCCACGTCGCTGTTTGCCAGGTATCCGTTTGTATTTTGGGCTTTTGTGTTTTGGTCTGAAGCCGACTCATTAGGCAATCCCCATTGCTATGGCTTTTATTCTAGTCCACTCTCCCCTGCTCCCCTGCTCCCCTGCTCCCCCGCTCCCAAACCCGACTCGCCGTCCTCAAAATCTGCCCGGCCAACACCGCTGCGCCAAACCCATTATCGATATTCATCACGCCGATGCCTGCTGCGCAGGAGTTAAGCATCGTCAGCAAGGCCGAGACGCCGCCAAAGCTGGCCCCGTAGCCAACGCTGGTGGGCACTGCTATCACCGGGCAGTCGGCCAACCCGGCCACCACGCTGGGGAGTGCGCCCTCCATGCCAGCCACCACGATCAGCACCTCCGATTGATGGATGACCTGGCGATTATTGAGCAAACGGTGGATACCCGCGACCCCGACATCCCACAAACGCGACACCTGGAAGCCTGATAGTTCCAAGGTCACAGCGGCTTCCTCAGCGACGGGCAAGTCAGCAGTTCCCGCGGTGAGAATGCCGATGGTGCCAGGGTACTGGGGTGTCAACGGATCAGGCCGCAGTGCACAGATGCGGGCGGTTTCGTAATAACACAGTTGAGGAATCGACTCTCTCAGCTCGCCGTAAATCTGGGGTTGAATGCGCGTTGCCATGACGACGGGGCTACGCGGCTGCATGGTTTGAAAGATTTTAATCAGCTGCTCGATGGTCTTGTCTTGCCCCCAGATCACTTCTGGGAAGCCGGTGCGCAGGGCGCGATGGTGGTCGATTTTGGCAAAATCTTCGACAGATTCGTAGTCTAAATGCTTGAGCTTATCAAAGGCGGCGTCTGGGCTGAGATTGCCTTGGGCCACAGCGTTGAGCAAATCTTGCAGAATGGAAGGAGCAGTCACAATGAGTGCCAAATAGAGTGAAGACAGAATGGAACTTTAATAGGGTAACGTGTTCACTATGAAAACCGACATCCTGATCCTATCGAATGCCCCGGGTGAGGTCTCAACCTGGGTTAAACCTGTGGTCAAGGCGCTGCGTGCCCACGCCCGAGATCATGATCAACTGCGGATTTCGGTGATGCTGTCCCCCTGCCCCCACGCGTCTGGCGGTGAGGCCGATTCGCTGCGGGGCTACCCAGAGGTCGATCGGGTGCAGGCTCCCCAGCATTTCTTCTGGTTTTTGCTGACGGGTAAAACCGTAGAAAATTGGGACTGGCACCCTCATGGCGCGGTGGTTTTCTTAGGGGGAGATCAGTTTTATGCGGTGGCGGTGGCCAAACGACTGGGCTATCGCACCGTTATTTATGCTGAATGGGAGGCGCGCTGGGCCAGTCAGGTAACTCGATTTGGGGTGATGCAACCCAGCGTCATTGATGGGCTTAAGCCACAGTATCGCCCCAAGGCAACGGTAGTGGGTGACCTGATGGCCGATGTTAAAGTCTCTCTCGAAAACTTAGAGGGGATGCAAACCCAGCTTGCCCTGACGCCTGAGACCGAACTCATCGGCCTATTGCCTGGGTCAAAAGGACACAAGGTGAAGGTGGGGGTGCCGTTGATGCTTGCGATCGCAAACTACCTCCAACCCCGACGCCCCCACCTCAGATTTGTTGTCCCAGTCGCGCCCACCCTGGATATAGACACCCTGACTCACTATGCTGACACCGATCAAAACCCAGCAGTTAGCGTGATGCAAGGTCCCAAAGCAAAGCTGATTAAACCAGCCGATCCCTATCACCTGCCCTACCTCAAGACCGAGACCGGGGCCAAAGTCTACTTGTGGAGTGCCTTTCCAGCGTTAGATCTGCTAGCCCAGTGTCGGCTCTGTCTCACCACAGTCGGAGCCAACACCGCCCAATTAGGCGCTCTGGCCATCCCAATGTTTGTGCTACTCCCCACCCAGCAACTCGATACCATGCGAACCTGGGACGGCTTGCCAGGGACCTTAGCCCGCCTGCCCGGCGTTGGCACAATGATTAGCAAGATTATTAACCGCATCATGATTCGGGTAATTCAAAACAGCGACCGGTATTTTGCCTGGCCCAATATCTGGGCAAACCGAGAAGTGGTCCCAGAGCTGCTCGGTAGATTGACCGCAGAGACGGTTGGTCAACAAGTCCTAGACTCCCTGGCACAGCCTGAAACCCTTAGCCATATGCAGCAAAGCCTGCGTCAGCTGCGAGGGCCATCGGGGGCAGCCACTCGGATGGCAGAGATCATTCTAGACACAGTAGACTACCCAATATCCTCCACCTACTACCTACCCCCACTCATCACTATGCCTCCCGAGTTTCAATACCCTAACAGCCGTAAAGTTGAGCAGGTTGATACTTACCACGGCGTCACTGTACCTGACCCCTACCGCTGGCTAGAAGACCCCAACGCCGATGACACCCAAGCCTGGGTTGAGGCCCAAAATGAGGTGAGCTTTGGCTATCTCAAAAGTTTGCCGGGGGTTGAGCAACTGCGGACTCGCCTCACCGAGCTTTGGAACTACGAGCGGTTTAGTACGCCCTTCAAGCGAGGCGGTCGCTATTTCTTTTACAAAAATGACGGCCTGCAAAACCAGAGTGTGCTCTATACACTGCCGACTCTAGAGGCTCAGCCGACGGTGCTCCTCGACCCCAACAGCCTATCCGCAGACGGTACTGTGGCCCTGAGCGGCACTGCCATCAGCGAAAATGGTCAATATCTCGCCTATGGCCTATCCTCAGCGGGCTCTGACTGGATGGAGTGGAGAGTCCGCAGGATTGAGACCGGAGAAGACCTTGACGACAGTCTCAAATGGATAAAATTCTCCGGGGCTTCGTGGACCCATGACAACCAGGGTTTTTTCTACAGTCGCTATGATGAGCCTAAGCAAGGCACCCAGTTTGAGGACGTCAATTACTATCAAAAGCTTTTTTACCATCAGGTGGGGACTCCCCAGTCAGCCGATGTTTTGATCTACGAAAGACCCGACCAAAAAGAGTGGGGCTTCAGCGGTAATGTTACTGACGATGGCCGCTATCTGCTGATTTCTGTCTGGCGGGGGACCGAGCAAAAAAACTTGGTTTTCTACAAAGACTTGCAAGACTCCAATGGTGCAGTCATCGAGCTAATCAGTGACTTTGAAGCCCAGTACGGCTTTATCAACAATGAAGCCACGACCTTCTGGTTTCAGACCGATTTAGAGGCCCCTAAGGGCAGAGTTATCGCCATCGATATTACCCAGCCCGACCAAAAACAAGAGATCATCCCCGAAGCCGAAGAGACTTTGGAATCAGTGAGCTTACTCAATCATCAGTTTGTTGCTGACTACCTTAAAGATGCCTACACCACCCTAAAAATATTTGACCTTAAGGGTAACTTTGTGAGAACCGTTGAGCTACCTGGTATCGGCTCCGCCGGGGGGTTTGACGGCAAAAAGGATGACATCGATACCTTCTACAGCTTCACCAGTTTTACAGCCCCCGGCCGTATCTATCGCTACAACATGGAGACGGGAGAGAGCACGCTCTTTCGCGAGGCTACAGTTAACTTTGACCCCAGTCAGTATGAAACCCAGCAAGTGTTTTACACCGGCAAAGACGGGACTCGCATCCCCATGTTTATCA
>JBCDDJ010000330.1:0-7347 GCA_039180385.1 Cyanobacteria bacterium P01_G01_bin.38
GGGATTGGCCTGGCGGTTTTTGCCTTGCTACCCGCCCTGACAGCGCTGTTTGGTTCTTGCGCACTCTACGGATTGCTGGGTATCAACACCCGCTCATCAACCCAGCATCCTCACGCTTAGTATTTTATGACTCCAGAGGAAACCCTTCTGGAGTACTCAAAGGAGGCAACCTTTTATGGACAATAGTCTTTCATTGAACACCCCTTCATTGCCACGACGGCAGCTACTCAATTTCCTGACGGGGGCTGTTGTCGCCAGCACGGTCACGTCTGGTATCTATCCTTTAGCGAAATTCTTGTTCCCACCAACAGAAGGTGACCAAGCGGACGCTATGATCGCTAAAGACCAACTGGGTAATCCTATTCCTGCCAGCCAAATTTTAGCTGAATTACCTGGCACGCGAGCTTTAATCGCAGGCTTAACCGGTGAGCCAACCTATCTCACAGTGCGCGCTGATAACACACTCGATCCTGTGGGGGTTGTCAATAACTGTACCCATTTGGGCTGTACCTTTCCCTGGAATGGCCAGGCGGAGCAGTTTCAGTGCCCCTGCCACGGTTCACGGTTTGGTCCAGATGGGGCTGTTCAACGAGGTCCTGCGAACCTTCCTCTCAAATTAGTTCATGTGGCCATTACGGGTGAAGATATCAGAATCTCTGCCTGGACAGGGATCGATCCTCGCACAGAACACATGCCTTGGTGGGTTTAGGGGCACACGATCTTCACCAAATCTGGGCGACTGCAAAGCCGACCATTGAGGGCCGAGACGAAGCAACTGCCCGTACCCTTGATGAGGCGATTGGGCAGTTCTCAACTGCTCAGTCACCTCAGGAGTAGCCACTACACAGGCACAAACAGATCGGCTGTTAAATCACTCGCGGTCGTTTTATTGAGTAGCGCTAGGGTTTCATCAGCCAGCTGGATAGCCGTATCTTGACCCAATTGAACAATCTCCAGCTGATCAAACGAGAGATCAACGGCCAGCCCAATCAGATCAAAGCTGATTTGAAAATCTAGGAGGGTGTCAGTCCCTTCCCCAGCTGCCAGCACAAAGATATCGCTGCCGATGCTGCCCGAGAAATTGTCCCCGATTAGGGTATCTTCCCCCAGACCGCCGTGAATAATATCGCTACCCTTGCCGCCGTAGATGATATCGTCACCCTCATCGCCGTAGAGCGTATCATTCCCCGATTTACCGCCAATGCGGTCATCACCATCCCCGCCGTAAATAATATCGTCACCTCCCATGACGTTGTTTTGAGGATCGCGGCTGTTCAGATCGCCTCTGAGCACATCGTCACCGCTGCCACCCAGGATAAAATCATCGCCGAGGCCACCCGCTACGGTATCGTCGCCGCCCAGGGCCTCGATAGTATCCGCTGCGTCGGTACCGACCAGCGTTTCTGACTCATCAGTCCCAATCACAGCTTCAGCTGAGCCCGCCGCCACGTCTAAGAAAATTGCTGTGGGAACGCCATAGGTTCCCTCCGCCGACAGACTTTCCACAAAAAGCGTGTGTCGCCCCGGTTCAAGGCTGGTAGTGTCAATGGTGGCGACCAGATCTTCAACGGTGCTGTCAAAGTCTCCGTCCGCTGCGGTCATTTCAAATAACTCGGTGCCGTCTACCCAGGAAGGCGCATCAAAGCTGTACCGAGCCCCCCCGACCGTGGTGAAGTCTGGCAGCTCCAACCCCTCTGTGAGGCCCTCGGAGCTGAGGTTGCCATCGTCATAGCGAGTCGCGTCGGCGGTGGCCGTTAACGTGACGGTCTGCCCAGCCACCACGGTGGGCAAATCTAAATCGAGCCCGATGGCATCGGGTGCGGCAGAGGTTTGGTAGGGCTGGTAGGCAGATTTCGCCGCATAGTAAAGGGCCGGGGTAAATTCCGGCACGATGGTTTCTTCGAAATAGTCGCTTTGCTCAAAAAACTCGGTCCCCAGCTCAATGGTGTAGGCCGCTATCCCAAAGGTGTCATAGACCCAGCCTTCAGTGGTGCCATCGGTGGCATACAGCCCAATCGCCTGTTGCACATCGTAGGCTTCACCGTCTAAGCCTGTAAAGTAGCCCATCTTGAGACCCAGGTTACGTAGCCCGGTGTAGTTTGGGGGTTGGTCAGTCGTGGTGCCATAGGGATGCAGCACCAGATTGCCAAAACTGTGCACATCGAGATAGACCCCGCTGGCGTCGTCAGAGCCGTCGGGTGCTTGTTCAGGAAACAGATCGAGCAAATAGTCTCGCGCTGCCTGGGACTCAGGCTCTGAGAAAGGCGATTCTCCGCGATAGACATTTGAGCCGGGGTTGCCGCTAGAGCCCCCTTCTACCTGCCCCCACTTTTCATCGTAGTTGCGGTTGAGATCTACGCCATAGGTCGGGAACGGAGCCGGGTCTTCTCCGGGGGGCGGATTGGGATTTGTATTTTTGCGCCACGAGTAGCCCTGCTCTGCAAACTTGCGACCGTCAGGGTTAAGAATGGGGGCGATGTGGATCTCGGTGTAGTCCAGCAGCCAGGTGGCTTCTGGGTCAGTACCGTAGCCCGCGACGAGATCTTCGGCAAAGCGCGTCACCAGCTCAGTGGTAGTGTACTCCCGAGCGTGAATAGCCCCCTGCATGTATAGAATCGGTTTCTCATAGTCTGGGCTATCGGTGGCCTTATTGGTTAACTGGAGCACCGGAATGTCATAGCCTTCGGAGCCACCTGGGGTGGTTTTGTCGTAGCTGTCGCCAATATCTACCCAGCTCGCTAATTCGGGGTTGTCGGCGGTCAGAGAGGCCAGATCGCTGAAGGTTTTTTCCACCGTGCGGTAGCTGGTGTAGCCCGGAATGGTACTGTCGGTAATTTGGACCGGCACAGTGTCTAGCGTCAAGCCGTCGTAATTGGGATCGTCGCTGACCACTTCGATCTCGACTGAGCTAAGCTGGTCTTCTCCCTCAGCTATGCCATCCATCACCGCTTTAACCGTCGATGTCTGAGGGGTAAACCAATCATCTGGGGAGAAGGTGATCGGGTCGATCGACTGGAGCTGAGTGTCATCGACGATGAAATTTAGGGTGACGTCTGAGGCTGGTCGGCTTTGCAACACAAACTCAAAATCGATGGGGTCAATCACGCTGTTTTCACTGACCCCAACCTCTCCGGTGGGCAGCGCAACCCCTGGGGAGATATAATCAACAACCTCGATATTGTCAACAGCCCAGGCGTAGGACCAATCACCATCAAACCGGTACCGAATCTGAGCGGTCTCGCTACCGGCCAGGGTATCGGTCAAATCAACGATGAGCGCGCCGTTAAATTGCCCCTCTCTGTCTTCAACGTAGGCAGCCTCCCAGGTGTCTCCACCATCGGTTGAGGCTTCGACATAGATCTGGCTGTCATACTCTGGATCGGCGAAGCCATAGTACCACTGGTCATAGGTGAGAAAGACCCCCTCGGCCTCCGTCGCGTCAAAGACAGGAGAAATCAGGGCGGCGCTCTCTTCGACCTCATCATTTGAGAGGGCATCGCTATCGTAAATAGCCGTTGGCGCAAGTAGCGGGTCTGTGCCGATAAAGCTACGCTCACCTGGATTGTCAAATCGCCATGCGTCGGTCTCAGGGTTGCCTGTGAGGAGTGCTTGAGTCCAGCCGGGGGGCGGCGTTGCGCCAGTAGCCTGGCTAAAGTCTTCAGACAGTAAAATATTGGCTTGTTGTTCTGACACGTGGGTAGACCTGTATTGAAGAGGGTAAACAGAAATTTTGAGTCAGCACAAGGCACACTGACACTAGCCCAGCGGACCTATAGCCGTTGCCTTATCGCTGGACAAACGCTTAAGAATTGCTTTCAGTAGTGTTGCCGGAATGTGGCTAAAAGAGATAGCTTAGCAGGGAACAGGCCACTGGAATAAGTTAAAGAACGATCCTACCAACAGATGTATTCACTGCTACTAAAGGGTCACTTTTCACGATTAGTAAAGATAAAGCATTTGTTGGCCTTTCCGATAAAGGTCTACCTGGTAAGGCGTAGAGCTACTAAGGTTAGTTTTTGATTTTCCTCTAAAGAAAAAAATCAATCTATAGAATGCAGGATGAATTTTCTCTATTTGCGCTCCGCTGCATTAAACTTTAGTCTATGGAAAAGAATGATATTGCGCTATTTGAGAAGATGGCTAGAGTGTAGTGTTAAAGCTTGTGATCGCATTCCTTTTGGCCTGTGTATCTGTCTCTGCTGACGAATCTGGTATGTTTGCTACCTTGCCTACGGGGACGTATCGCTACGTGTCCCCCGATGAAAATCGCTTGAGCCTTACGCTGCTTTTGCGTAAGAGTGGCTCGGCAATCATCGGGGTTGAGTTATTGGGGGAGCGGGAGCTTAGCTGCTTTCGAGGGCAGGCTCAAGATAATCGCATCGTTTATGTCACCCAAGTGTACCCACCCTACGACCCCGCCTCAGACTGGCAATCGGGCCAGGTGATCGAGATGGCCTCACTCGTCAGTCGCGGGCAGAGTCCCACAGCGGCAGAGCAAGAGGCTTTAGAGACTTGCGTTCAACTCTTTTGGCGCTAGAGTGGTTTTAAGGGGCTAAATAGCTTTAGCCAGTCAGTCGAGCAGTCCCTGTAAATCACCCTGTTGAGAAGCTCGCATAAATTTCTAAAATGACCAACAGGCTGATGTCAAATATCTGATTGGGGATTTCAATAAATTAGGCAGGCTATCGCAAGCTGGATATCCTAGTTTTCTTCTAGCATGGTGTCCTCAATTTTGCGCTGCTCAGTTGATTAATCTGTTCCTATTGACGGAGTTAAATAATTAGAAAAACAATGATGACGATAGAACATCCCAATGTTTCTCTTTTGAATCGATTAGATCCTGGCAATCTGGCAGGATCCACTGACTTGTTTACAGAAGATTTTGTCTGGCATTTCTTTAACCCCCAACTACCTGAGCTTCAGGGGGACTATAGGGGTGCGAGCGGGCTTCAAACTTTCTTTGAGAAACTGGCCGTGATCACAAATGGCACTTTCCAAGTCGAGCCGCTATCGGCTACCCCGGTCGGAGATGAACTGGTTGTTGTGCATGCCAGAGATAGGATGACCTTTGATGATTGCTCTGTCGAACTCGACGCAGTTGTCGTTTGGCGGATTGTTGGCGGTTTCATTGCCGAAGCCTGGGATATTCCATCTGTTTACACAGAGTCCCCGCAGACTGCTGCTTAAGCTGTGAGACAAGTAAAATTATCGGCAAGGTTCTTATGTTCATCTTGGCCATCTTGCCCTGCAATGTAAACAGTTGTACCTTCCTCTGGGGCAATCACAACATGGGTGTAGCCAGCAGATCGTGCATAGCCATCTCAACAACCTCTTTTGAGAAGCCCCGTTTTAGCTTGTCTGGATTTCTCACAAAATAGAGGGACTGAATCCGGTTATCATTAATATCAACGGCTACGACGCTTTCGATAGTGCCGTCGGAGGTGTAAATGATGCCGGGTTGACCATTAACCTGCGCTAGCTCAACGTCAAATTCTAGGCCTCGTTTGTGGTAACGGCGATGGATGGCCCGTAAGAAACGGGCTATCTTGGTGGCACCGTGGAGAGGCTTCAGGGTTGCCACGACCTGACCACCCCCATCAGACCACAGGGTAATGTCATCGGCGAGTAAGTCGAGTAGTCCTTGTAAATCACCCTGCCGGGAGGCCCGCATAAATTTTTGGGTGAGCTGTTCTTGCTGCTGGGGCGAAGCCTGGAATCGCGGTCGCTGATTGGCCAGATGTTGGCGCGCTCGCCGAGCAATTTGACGACAGTTGGCGGCATTTTTCTCGACGATTTGGCCAATTTCGTTGTAATCATAGCCAAAGGCCTCCCGCAGCAAAAAGATAGCCCGTTCCAATGGTGACAATCGCTCTAGCAAAACCAGAAATGCCATTGTCAGAGAGTCTGCTAACTCAGCCGTTGCCATGGGGTCGGTGATTGAGTTGATAGGCTTCTCGGTAGAGGATTCCTTGACAATCGGTTCGGGTAGCCACGACCCGACATATTGCTCTCGCTGGACACGGGCTGAGCGCAACCGATCAATACACAAGCGAGTGACGATAGTGGTGAGATAGGCTTTGGTAGATTTGATGGTTTGCCCAGGCGTTGGCTGCCATCGGAGAAAAGCCTCCTGAACCATGTCTTCGGCATCCATGACGCTGCCGAGCATGCGATATGCGATCGCAAACAAAAGCGAACGATACTGGTTAAAATCCTCAAGCCTGTCTGTTGAACTGTTATTTGTTGCGGAAACCATAATCACCTCTTTTGGAAGTGGTTAGGGACTAGGGCTAAGCAAGTGTACTCAAACCTAGAACCTGATACCTAAAACCTATCCATCTGTTCAGAAACCTCATCTTAGCCAACAGGCGTATAGCTACCCGGTACTATCTGAGTTGCAATACTAAGACGATTCCAGATGTTGATCGTGACAATCGCCGTCAGCAGTTTTGCAATTTGCTCAGGGGCAAAGTGGCGGCTTACTTCCTCATAGACAGCATTGGGCACACCCTCTTTACCAATCAACGTGACGGCTTCGGTCAAAGCCAGGGCCGCTCGCTCCTGAGGCGTGTAAAAAGGCGTTTCTTTCCAGGCGCTGAGACCGTAGAGCCGCTGTTCTGTTTCGCCCGCGTGTCGAGCCTCTTTGGTGTGCATGTCAACGCAGAAAGCACAGCCGTTGATTTGGGAGGCTCGGGTTTTGATCAGCTCCAGTAAGATTTTATCTAACCCGCTCGAGCGCACATATTTTTCTACCCCCATAATAGCTCGATAAGCAGCGGGCTCAACTTTGTCAAACTCAAATCTCGTTTGCATGGGTGCTTTTCCTATGAAAGGTCTTCATTACAGAAGACGAGATACGTGTTCCAGATGTGACACCTGCCATTGAGTTTAAATCCAGACAGGCACTGGTTACGTAAAGTCCTATAGAAATTTAGATGAGGCTCGACTTTAACTACGGCAAAGTATTGTTTTTTAAATCACAGAGGACTTTATGCGATTTTCAATTTTTCCCAAATCCTTCAACAAATTTGCGAGCCTAGCAGCTGTACTGTTAATTTTACCGGCTGCAGTGGCTTGTAATGAGCAGGCGACTGATAGTCCATCTGACAGTGTATCTGAGGTGCCTGCAGAGACAGAAACTTCCACAGAAGTCGAGCCTGCACCCACAGAAGACACGCTGGTAGATGTCGCCGTCGCAAGCGGCTCTTTCGACACGCTGGTTGCTGCTGTACAGGCTGCTGGCTTGGCAGATACGCTAAGTAGCGAAGGCCCCTTTACCGTTTTTGCGCCGACAGACGAGGCATTTGCTGCCCTACCTGAGGGCGTTTTAGATGCGCTTCTCTTACC
>JBCDDJ010000331.1:0-7344 GCA_039180385.1 Cyanobacteria bacterium P01_G01_bin.38
AATCCGAAACTTAATCCCCTCCTGGGAGGGGCAACGGGGTGGGTTGACCGTGAGTGCTAGCGATCGAAACCCACCCCGCCTTTCAGGCACCCCTCCCAAGGAGGGGATCAAGTTGAATACATTATTAAATCCTTATTCCTAACGCTCCGGCTTCAACACCAATTTACCAATATGCTGGCCCTGCTCCATAACCTGATGCGCAAGTTTCACCTCACTGAGCTTAAAGACGTTGGCAACCGGCAGACGGTAAGTGCCATTCGCCACGTTGTCTAAAACGTGCTGATAGGCCCGGGCCTCGATCTCGCTGCCCGCGATACGATTTAGCAACCAGCCGCGAATGGCCGCATCTTTGCGAATTAAGGGGGTGACATCTACCACATCAGGTTTGCCCAAGAGCCCATAGACCCAAAGGGTGCCGCCCTGACCCAGCAGGCGGATTTCATGGTTGAGAAACGCCCCTGCGGCGACGGGGTCAAAGATGACATCTAACCCCTGTCCCTCGGTGAGCTGCTTGACCTCACGCCACCATTTGGGATGATCGCTCACCACAATGTGATCGTATTGCGCCTCGGGCAGGGCGTGTAACACCTCGACTTTGCCGCGGTGGGTGGTGGTGCCAATGGCGATGCCCCCCCGCTGCTTAACGACCTGAGACGCTGCGATCGCAACACTGCTACTCGCCGCCGATATCATCACCCGCTGCCCCGGCTGCAAATTTTGCCGCCACACCAGACAGCCCCACGCCGTCAGATAGGGCAGCCACAGCGCGCCAATTAGCTCATCTGCGATCGCATCTGGCACCAGCACCGTTTTCTCAGCCCCCACGGTGTAATGCGATTGGTAAGTTCCCTGGCCCAACCCCCGAGAGCCCGGTGCATCCAGCGTTAAAATCACCCGCTGCCCCACCTGGCGCGTGGTCACCGCATCGCCCACCGCCGTAATCACACCACCCCCCTCAATCCCGGGCGTAAACGGCGGATTGCCGGTGATTAAGCGGTACTCCCCCCGGCGGGCCATCAGGTCAGCATGGTTCATGCCAATGCTGGTCAGGCGGATCAAGACTTCGCCAGCAGCGGGGATGGGGTCAGGTTGGTCAACCAGGGTCAGGGTATCGAGATCGCCGAAGGCAGAGACAATGACTTTTTGCATGGGGTTTTGTGACTTAAGGATGGCTGGTTGCAGAGATAGTGCACTGGGGCAATCACAAGAGTTTACCCCTAAGGTTCCGTGGCTAAGGTTCTGTGGCTATTGTCTGCCAAGCTTCGTAGTCGCTCAAAATAGGCTCAGGTACTCGGATCGGTCGGCGATGCCCGAGATCAATAAAACAACCCGACTGAGTCGCCGTGGCAACCATCTGGTCAGCCACATGAAACTCTGCGTTGACGACCCATTTAAGTTGTTTGAGGCGGCTCATCCACATGCTCCCCCATAGATCATCATGGAAGGTGACCGGGCGTTTGTAGCAGATGTTGGTTTCAGACAAAATCGGCGCGATATTGGCCGCAAGCTGAGCTTGGATCGGCCAGGATTGCTCAATCATTTTCAGCCGTAAGTCTTCGAGCCAGCGAATGTAGACGATGTTGCTGACAATCCCGGCAAAGTCAATGTCGTAGGTTTTGACCTCAAAGTTGAGCTGGGTTTCAAAGGGGCGAGAGAGGTTAGGCATAGCTGGTGGGGGGTGGGTAGTGGGTAGTGGGTAGTGGGTAGTGGGTAGTGAGGCAGGGGAGCAGAGGGAGCAGAGGGAACAGGGGGAAAAGCATCTTCACCAGCGCAGCGTCCTCACCAAGCGCAGCGTCCTCACCAAGCGCAGCGTCCTCACCAATATCTCTGAAAGGCGAGTGTGACGTTATGGCCCCCAAAGGCGTAGGAGTTTGATAAGGCGACCTTAACTCTCCGGTGACGCGATTGATGGGGAACGTAGTCGAGATCGCACTCGGGGTCGGGGGTATCAAGGTTAACGGTGGGAGGAATCTGATCGGTTGCGATCGCAAGCACCGTCGCCACTGCCTCAATGCCCCCGGCCCCACCCAATAAATGCCCGGTCATGGATTTGGTAGAGCTAATCGCGACCTGGTGAGCCGACTCACCCAGGGCGGTTTTAATCGCAGCGGTTTCCGTCGCGTCATTGACGCGGGTGCTGGTGCCGTGGGCGTTGATGTAATCAACCTGCTTGGGCATCAGTCCAGCATCTTTTAGGGCGAGTTGGGCGGCGCGGGCAGCCAGGGTGCCGCCTGGCATCTGGCCAGTCATGTGGTAAGCATCGCAAGTGAGGCCATACCCCACCAACTCTGCATAGATGTGGGCATTTCGACTCAGGGCATGGTCCAAAGCCTCGAGCAGAAGGATGCCGCTCCCTTCGCCCAGGACAAAGCCATCGCGATCTTTGTCAAAGGGACGAGAGGCTTTGGTCGGCTCATGGTTGCGGGTCGAGACCGCTCGCGCCGCAGCAAACCCCGCAATACTCAACGGGGTGACCGCAGCCTCGGCACCCCCACATAGCATTGCCTGGGCATCCCCCCGCTGGATCAAGCGAAAGGCTTCGCCAATGGCGTTGGACCCTGCGGCACAGGCCGTGACCGTGCAAGAGTTTGGCCCCTTAGCCCCGGTGTGAATCGCCACCAGCCCCGCTCCCATATTGGCAATCATCATCGGAATCATAAATGGGCTGCACCGACTGGGTCCTTTATTAAGGTAGATGGCCTGCTGATCTTCCATCACCTTGATGCCCCCCACCCCAGAACCAACAACTACCCCGACCTGCTCAGCATTTAACTCAGTGATGGCAAAATTTGCATCGGTGAGGGCCTGGTGGGCGGCTGCGATCGCAAACTGAGCAAACCGATCAGCCCGCTTCACGGCTTTAGCTTCCATGTAATCGACTGGATCAAACCTCTTCACCTCAGCCGCAATTTGGCAGGTATGGCGCGAAGCGTCAAAGTGGGTGATCGGTCCAATCCCACTGCGCCCCGCCAGCAATCCCGCCCAATAATCTTCTACCGTATTCCCCAGGGGCGTAATGCTGCCCAACCCCGTCACCACCACCCGCTTAAGCTCAAGAGATCTCATCCATTCATCCTCAATCAATAAACCCCAAAAAAAGACCGATCGGTTTTTTTAAAGGCAAAAAAAGAGCCCGATCCAGCACTCAACGCTTAAATTCCTTCCCCTATCTCCCTCTGCCTCCCCTACTCCCCTTGCTCATCTTCCTCCATCCCACTACCCACTACCCCCACTACCCGCAACCCCTCCAAATACCCCTCCAAATGCTCAATCACCGATTCTAAAAAAGTCACATCGTCATAGAGCTTGACTAGCATGACACCGCCCTCGAGCGTCGCGATCACCACGGTTGCCACCTGTTCTGGCTGGATCTCAGAGCGAACCTCCTGGCGCTCAATCCCCTTTTGTACAACGCTTTTGATCAACGATTGCCACTCACCCAAAGCCGCTGCCACCTTTGCCCGCAGAGCCGGATGGGTATCATCACTCTCGATAGCCAGGTTGAGCAGGGGGCAGCCGCCCCTCAATAGCGGATCATCCGACTGTTCATACTCGCGAAAAGGAAAGGTTTGTAGCATCGCCTGTAGCCGATCCACGGCGTGGCGATGACTGCGGAGCGCCTGTCGATACCGAGCCCCCATTTGAGTAAACACCTGCTCAAAGGCGGTCAGGGCAAGTTCATCCTTTGATTTGAAATGGTTGTAGATGCCTCCTTTTTTGAGACCTGTGGCTTTCATCAAGTCCGCCATTGAGGCCCCAGCAAACCCTTGACGATTAAAGATAATCGCCGACTGCTGCAAGATATGATGGCGGGTAGCCGCTGATTTTGAGCGGGGTTTAGACATAAAAGTGAGCGAGTGATCAAAAAAGACCGATCGGTCTTTCAAATGGTATCAAAGAATTTTGGTGTCTACACCGATTTTTTGCAAAGAATCCTGCTGTTCAATGTTCAGAAGGGTGAAGTCTTTATAGAGGGACAGAAGGTGCTGAGTGCAAGCGCTGAATTGTGAACATGACTGTTGAAAACCCTGAGTCTATTGGGAAGACAAAGGTGTACGATGGTCCATTTTGAGAACGCTTGTGAATACCCTCTTGTCGACCAATGAAAAATTGATGATCAATCCCCCTAATTGGGAGGCAGCGCTCTATTTTTTAGAGACCTTCACTCAATTAGAGGATGAGTTTATGCGCGTCGAACTCGCCGCCACTGGCATGTTTGATCTGGAGCATCCAGATACAGCGCAAACCTTAGAGCTGGCGGGGGCTGTAAGGGCGATCAAGCTAAAATCGCAGCTCGCCAAAGATGTGCTCAAGTGGGTTGCGGAGCACAAACACGTCTTGGATGAGAAATCCTCTCAGTGATCAGTCGGCACAGGCTTGGATATCGCTCAGCCAAACAGGGGAGAGGATACCCGGGTTGGGTCTCCAACCCCTGACTAGATAAAGTTTCTGCCCAAAAAAGCTTGAGGGTCTGTGCTTAGGGTTATTCTATTAACTATCGTCATCCTGTCACAGAGTTCCTTAGTCGATGGCTATCTCCTGCCAGTCGAACGCACCCTATCTTTGGAGCGTCACCGAATATCATCAACTCATTAAAAACCGGCTGATTGGTGTCCAAGGTCCGACCGAGCTGATATCAGGCCGGATTATTTGCCCCTGCTGGCAGCAGCAATCTGCCCATCAGGTCGTTGTGCAGCAGCTAAGATTGGGATTAAAAAATAAGCTGAAACATCGTGTCTTGGTGCGATCGCAGCAACCCGTCCTGCTGGGCGTTGACTCAGAACCCAAGCCTGACATTGCCATTGTCTTGGGTGGTGATGCGCGATATGAGCACCATATGCCTACCCCGGTCGAGATTGCCCTGATCATTGAGGTGACCGAGGGTGACTTAGTGCTTGATAGCTATCTCAAAGCGATTGACTATGCCGAAGCGGGCATCCCAGACTACTGGGTATTTGACATCAAACGCCAGCAGCTTTACGTATTTCGCGATATTTTCAATGGATCTTACTGCGAGACCAGGGTGTTAGGGGTCGGCGAGAGTATCAGCCCGCTGTGGTTTCCAGAGTTAACGATGACGATCTGCAAACCGACCCGACGTTGCTTGCTCACCCGGTATGGTCGCCGTCAATCAACGCTACCCGCCACTCCTTTTATGTTTAAGTGGCAAGAGACAGCCCCCTCTGCGCAGCTTGCAACCAGTGCTGCAAACGCATCTACAGCACTGGTTGCAGTTGGCCATGGTTCATCTGCCAGCTTGAAGACCGCTGTCAATTAAATCTGCTGAATAGTCTGAATTGCTGACCCTCAGTGGGAATACTGAGATTGCAAAGGGGAGCCCTCCTATCTATCATCAAGTTACCTGGGAGCGAAACCTAAAACTGTTGTAATAGGGTCTTCTCAAAGGGAAGCCTTCTCAAGCTGGGCGGCGAGGGTTGCGATCGCAGCCACTTTTACCGATTGATAATCTTCATCTGGCAAGGTGTTGATCAAGTCCAGAGCCGCCTCATACTCACCGGCATCAGCTAGCCCCAGGGCGACTTTGCCGATGATGTCAGGACGACCGTCAGACGAGATGAGTGGCAGGGCCAGGTCTACTTGATTGGCATCTACCAGCGCTTGCAAGATCTCGAGCACATCTTCTTGAGAAAAAGGAGGGTTTTGGCTGTTAAAAGGGGCGATTGCCTGGGTAAATACCCTGGTAGCTGCTTGGGGCTGTTGTCTCTGGGCCACCTGTTCTCCGATACCGATTAGCGCCAGACTTCTCTCCAGGCTGACAGCGTTGTTATCTGCCGTGAGTGAGCTTTTCTCAAGAAACTCAAGCGCTGCCTCGAGGTCTTCTTGTTTGGCAACGGCGATGGCGATGGCTTGATGACCTCTGGCTCGATTTGTGCGGATGGTAGCGCTCACGGGGTCATCAAAGTCAGCGGATCTAAAGGTATCGATAATTTGCTGGGCCTGGGTCAGGTCGCCTAGCTCTGCCAGTTTGATTGCGATCGCAGTGTGTGCCCCGTAATATTCGCCGGTTTCTTCATCGGGGGCAGGCAAATCACGATACACGCCTTGCACCGCGCCCAGGGTCTCCAGTTGGTCAATAATCGTGTCGTAAGCCGGGGTTTGATAGTAGAGCCAAAAGCCTGTACCCGTCTGACAGTTAGGGGTTTGCGATGCGGCCAACAGGGCGGCATCGATTTGTTGAGCCTTAGCCAGGCTGGCTGCGACCACGCTCAGGGCGTCTCCCTTGGCGATATAACAGCTGCCGTTACTCATGTAGCCGTCTGTTAGAGCCTGACCTTCCTCCAGAGCGGATAAGAGGAGTGTTTTAGCTGGCTCAATTTGTCCAGCGACTGCCATCTCCTCGGCAATGCTGGCCTGGGTTTTGATTCTCAAGCTAGCAGCCTGGATTTGATTGGCTTTCTCGAGTGCCTGGTCAAATCGCCCCGCTTTTGCCAGATTCAGTGTGATCTTTTCACTCCGGGCCGATTCATTCAAAGTCGCCTGCGCCAAGTCAAACTCAAGCACGTCTGCAAACACGGTCTCAGCCTGCTCGATGCGGTTAGCGTAGGTGAGCTGTAGGGCAATCTCGGAAAGCATCTGCGCCCTCCGGTAAGGGTCAATGTCAGCAGTCCTCGCTAGCTGGAGCGCGTGCCCAAACAGTTTGTCTGCATCTAAGGTCAGCCCCTGTGAGGCAGGTTGTCGCCGTGTAGCGTCAGCATCAGGGGTTGAGATTTCTGATGGCGATGCCTGGAGCGCCTGTTGGGCACTGCCACTGGACGCACTGACGATAAACAACAGCAAAATGACCCCGATTGTCCGTTTTGAATTCAGCATTACAACGGTCTCCATGCTTCGTAGACCGTCTACAATCTCTAGCCAATCTTTTCCAGAGAGCTACTTCCCATGGCACTGCTTAAACTTTTTGCCGCTGCCACACCAGCAGGGCTCTTGGCGTTTGGGCTGCCAGGGAGACAACCGTTGACCGTCTAGATAAAACCATTGCCCCGCCTGTTTGACGAACCGAGAGCGCTCGTGCAGCTGGCCCAGATCGGGGTCGCGATAAACCGCAACAAATTCGACAGTGCCGGTGTCATCCTGAGGGCGTCCCTGGCTTTTAATGACGATAATGAGATTGACCCAGCGGGTATTTTTGAGGGTCTGGCGCAGCTGCATACGCTCGTCAAATTTACGCTTAGACGGATGATGGGTGGCGATTAGATAGTCGAGATTGCCTTTGCAAAAAGCGGTAAATCGCGATCGCATCAAGGCCTCAGCCGTCGGTGCAGGTGTGTGGCCTAATAGGTGTGGTTCACAACACGCTTGATAGGGTTGCTGGCTCTGACAGGG
>JBCDDJ010000332.1:0-7337 GCA_039180385.1 Cyanobacteria bacterium P01_G01_bin.38
ACTTTCTGCTGATATCTGGCCAGCGCAGACGCGTTATTTTGGTTAAGCTGTTGGCTCAACGGCATTTTATGGATTGTTTTTTTGTTTTTAGAAGCTGTCACCATTGATTTTCTGATTTCTAAAATGAAGGTTAATCACCCTACTACGGGTTTGCTCAGGGATGAGCCAGCTATTTGCCCTTGGCATAGGTCAGCCAACCATTATCCAGGTACCACTGGGCTAATTCCAATAGGCCCTCTTTATTGTCATGACTCGGCATAAAATTTAATAGCTTTTGCATTTTGCGGGTATCAAAGGAGCGGTCCTTGGTGTAAAAGGCCAGCCGTCTTCTATAAATGGGGGGTTCGATACCCAAGGGACGACAAACCCATTCAAACAGGTCGCCTAGCGCAAAGATCGGTGGGGCTGGCAAGCTAATAAAACGGGGTGACCGCTGATAGTATTTGCCAATCAGATTGACCATGTCTCGAAAACAGATGGCCTGCTGACTCCCGCAGATAAAGACTTCGCCCGTGGCCTGGGGATGCGTAGCGGCCAGGATAAAAAAGTTGGTCAAATCGTCTACATGGACAAAGTGAAGCAGATTACTGCCATTCCCAATGGCAGGCACCCAACCCCGCATGACCATTTTGTATATTTTCAACAATCTTTTTTCACCAGGGCCATAAATTCCGGCTGGACGGACGACTGTCACCGGTAGCCCGGTTTGCTCGCCAAATTGTTTGATCCAAAGCTCCCCTTCTAGCTTGGTCTCTTGATAAATATCTCCGGGCTTAAGCGGGCATTGTTCATCTCCAGGCGGGTTTTCGACATGCCCATGGACACCGATGGTAGACACGTGAACAAAACGGCGAAAATCTGGCTGTTGTGAGGCGGCTTTGGCAAGCCATTGTGTGCTGACCACATGCACGTTGCGGTACCCCACATCGGGCGACTTAGCTTCCCGAAAGGGGGTGGCCATGTGGAAGATATAGTTGACGCCCTGGGCTGCTTGCTCAATCAGTTTTGGGTCAAAAACGTCGCCCTGAAACCAGGTGATCGGTAAACCCTGGAAAGACTTTAGATCAGAGGTGGGTCGAGCAATCGCGACAACGTCAATTCCTTGTTCGACCAATTTTCTGACCAGGACTGACCCTGTAAACCCGGTTGCCCCCGTGATCAGGGCGCGACTATCTGGCTTTAAATGATATTGAGCAGTGGTCATAGTCGTTTTAATAAACAATAAGTTTGGGCTGATTTTCTACCGATTTTTGCGTTTCTCAAATTTAGCGATCACTGGGGAGCCCCACAGATGAGATAACCCTGAAAACCGCGATATTGTCTCCAGTGCGGAGGATAGGCCGGGGGCACCCAGGGCCCGGTGGAGGACCATCGGCCAGAAAAATTGTGCATACCGCTGATTTTGTTCCCAGCCAATAGATTGATAAAAGTCGAGGATGTCCCTTTCTCGATAACACGTAAAGGGTCGCGTATTGCCTTCGATGCCTTTTTTTAATTTGAACAGGTAGGGTGCGATCGCATTCACACTGTGAACGGTCGGATAATCCACAATCACTGCCTGACGGGCAACCCTGGCCAGCTCTTTGAGAAAGGCTTGCCACTGGGTTACGTGGGCCAAAAACCGATAGCTAATCACCACATCAAAGGCCGCCTCTGGATAGGGCATCTCCAACACATTACCCACCTCAAAGGCACAGGCCTGATTGTCGAGATACTTTTGAATCCTAGCCTTACACACTTCGGCGCTGCCCAACACCGTCACTCGATGCCCCTGCTCAATCAGCGCCTCCGTCAGCTGACCGTGGCCGCCACCCACATCCAACACGCTGACCTGAGGATAATCAGCCAGCATTTTCAGCGTTGCCGCCTGCTGTACGCCCAATAGCCATGTCCCGCTCTTGCCCGCAAATCGGCTTGCATAGCTATCAGAAGCAGTTTCAATATCAGCGGTCTCAGGAAAATGAGGGTCTATCACGGCCTGGTTCCCATCTTGAATAGCAGGGGTTGATACAGATCTTTTAGGTTGGACCCTTAGGGCAATTTGATTACGGACAAACCGCCAGGGCGTTTCCAACGTGCCGTAGGTTTGCCAACTTACCTCAGGATCCAGGAGCATAGACCTTAAATGCTCACCCGGTTTCTCCGGGTCAAGCTGTCCTGGGCAGACCCAGCCAAAACTCCCTGGACGAGACCCCTCAGACGCCAGCGGCAGCGGGTCCGTGCCGGGTAAGATCCGCCCCCCCTGCTGCTGTGCCGTCTCAAAATAGCGGGGCCGTAACCAAAACTGAGGACGCCCCCGGTTATCCCCAAGAAATAGGGGAGAAAGCTGATCTTTTTGGAGCAAAGAAGAGATTAATTGCCCCCGCTTCCCCAACCATTTGCCCACCCCCCAAGGCAAGACAGCGATCCCCCCTCCGGCTTGGATAGATTTGATGGTTGCTTCGACAGATAGACCATCGGGAAAGGTTTGGTCGCTGATCAGTGCTAAAACCTCCAGTTTCTCTGCTGTGATCACTTGGCGACCCGCTATCAGATAAAGTCTTTGACCCTTTGAGTTAGCAGCGCAGACAGTACCTGTTTCTGACGTTCGCTGGAAGCTCCAGCGGGTTGGCAAGGCCCCATCTCCCCCCTGATCTTGGGTTGGGTGCAGCAGAGAGGTAAACCAACTCTCGTTGTGGGTCTCTGTCAGCAGCAAGACCCCAGTAAAGTCAGGACTTGAATCATATCCGCTGACGTGGCGATGGAAGTTATGCCAGGCGGACTCTAAAAAGGTATCGAGATTAAAGCAGTCATAAATGTGAACATGGGTGTCTACCAAGAGCAGGTGGTTTGGACACTGTCCGGATGCCAATGTGCGCTCTATATCGATTGTCCCAACTGCAGTACTCATGAAGTTTATTAGATTTGATGGAGGATAGGTTGATTGATCAGCAGGGGCGTGCGCGGGCAAACGTGAAATCGATCGCGCACCGCAATCACCCCCTTTTCAGAACGCTACAGTTTGACATTCTGGCCTTTAATCTTTTTGCTAGGTCGTGGACCCTGCCAGAGCCAGGTCCCCAAAAATAACAAACCCGCGTAGGTCAGCTCAAAACTGATAAAAATCAGGTGACTGCGGTCTAGTAAGCCCCGAGAGTGATGGACAGCCGGAAACAGAGAGAGACTCGACTTAAAAGGCTGATTGATCCATGGCCACAATAGGGGAATGCCCGAGCCTCCCTGGGTAAAAAAATCTAAGACCAGATGAGAGAGATATAGCAGCAAGGTCATCGCCAAAACTCGTTTATAAGGCAACTTTCGCCAACGGATCACGATGCTGCTCAAGATGCAGCTAAAAATCACCGCAAACACCAGGCTGTGGGTAAAGCCACGGTGAAAATCAGCCCCTGTTATCAGCTGGGGGATAAAGTCAAAATCAGCGGCGATGGCGACAAAAACAGCATAAAACAGGACCGCAGGGGTGATCTTGCGACCTAGATTTGAAGATTTTGAACCGACAACTCGGGTGAGCGCGTATCCAGAAACGGCATGGGCAACAGGGGAAGGCATGGCTTTAGGAGAAAATGGACTGCTTAGACGGTGACCAGGGACGGACGGGTTGTGAGATTGAGCTGTTGCTGCGTCTGGGTGTGACTCCATCCCAGCTCCTCAGCCATTACCTCAGCACACAGTTGAATACTGTCAGCACTCAGATCCCCGGCTGAAGCCAGTTCAGTGCGGCGAAAAAGCACATCGCTTAAGGTTTGCGCCATTTCTTCGCGCACCGCGTAGCGGATCTGGGCCTTAAGCACCCAGTCGGGCTCTACCCTGGCGTAGCCCAACATATCTCGATAGGTACAGCCATAGTTATAGACAAGGCTTTGCACTGTTTGTGGGTCTAAAGGTTGGGGGGCTAAAGGCTGGGAGTCTAAAGGCTGGGAGTCTAGGTTTAGCAGCTGCTGGGCCATGGCTTGCTGCAAAAAAAGGTCCATATCGGCAATATTGCCCCCGGATATGGGGGTCACTGCCGATCGCGAGGGGGGAGGCGTCTGCCCCCAGGACCGAAAGACCCGCTTCATCACTTTCTGGGCCACATCTCGGGCAGTGGTATATTTAACCCCAACCACCGAAAACAGCCCTGAGTACCCATCCCGACCGTGATCTTGGATCTGATACTGCTTCGTGAGGCGGGGATCGCCAGCTCTAGAGACTCCCGACTGCGGGAGTAGACCGCTATGCACAAAAGCCACATCGGCTCGGGTGAGTTGGGCCGACGGATAAGCCTGATTAATTTGGGTGAGGAAAGCTTCGATATCTGCGTCTGTCACCTGCCAATCATCTGGGTCTTGCCCACATACACTGTAGGCAGTGCCCACCATGGACCGCCCTCGCCAGGGGGTTACAAACAGCATCCGAGAGCCCTGCTGGCGCAGATCATCGGAGTTGCTTTGCCCAGATGGGCTCTTTAGCGCAACTGCATAGGTGTCAAACAGCGAACGCCGCAGCACCAAATTCATAGCTCTGGCAAAGGGTTGCTTTGGGCGAGGGGTGGGTAATAAGCCCAGCACCTGATTGAGCCAGGGGCCGCTGGTGTTGACCAAGGCTTTGGCGCGGATCTCAAACTGCTCTCCGGTGAGCGTATCTTGTACGCGCACCCCCTGGATCTGTCCCCTTGTGTGCAAAAAATCAACGACAGCCAGGTAATTGGCAACCGTGGCCCCAGCTTGGGCCGCAGACTGGACAAAAGCCAGCGTGAGTCGCTCAGAGTTGTACATCTGAGCATCATAGAAAATAGCACCGCCCGTGAGTCCCTGAGCGTCGATTCCAGGAGCCAGCTTTTGGCAGATTTCAGGTGAGATGATGCGACCGGGTAAGATCTGCTTTTGGGGATTTTGCAGATGATGACCATCTCTTAACGGGGCAAATACCAGGTCATAGCTGAGCAAATCGTTGATCTTTAAGGCGATCGACAGAGCGGTTTTGCCTTTGATACCGTGACCATAGGTGGGCACCAAAATCGGCAAAGGATGGACCAGATGGGGCGCAATTCTCATCAGCGTCTGACGCTCTCGAATGGATTCTCGCATTCGCTTAACGTCAGCTGTCTGCAGGTAGCGTAATCCGCCATGAACAATTTTTAAGCTGTTGGCGGAGGTCCCTCCGCCAAAGTCTGACTTTTCAACTAAAGCACCAGACAGTCCCTGCAAACTAGCTTCCCAGGCCACACAGGCCCCATAAATCCCCCCCCCGATCACGAGCAGATCGAATCTCTCCTTGGAGAATGCTTGTAAATTCCTCTGCATGGTTTGTACAGTCACATAAAATGTCAATGCGCTTTTTTCAAAGGCTCGGTCAGGTGATCGATCAGGTTGCTTTAGACTAGTAACTGCCAGACAGATGGGGGGAACTGGCTTCACCCAACAGCTCAATTTGTAACCAATCGTAAAGACTGGCTAGTTTGTTTGAAAAAGCCTCGTAGGTATGCTGTTGCTTGACTAAAGCTTGTGCCTCACGGCCAAGCTGCTGTCTCAAGTCACCACGCTGGATCAGGGTTAACATCCCCTGGGAAAACTCACCAGGCTGCGGCTGTGCTAACCAGGCCACACGGCCATTGAGCACCTGGGTATGGGTGGGCAAATCAGTGGCGAGTAGGGCTTTGCCACTATCTAAATAAGAATAGAGCTTCATCGGCGTATTGTTACCCTGAGTCCGAGGAGAAACCAGAATATCTGCTTGTTCTAGATAGTCACCCAGGTGCGCAATCGGACGGGGACCCGTGAAGTGAATATTTTTATGAATGGCCAATTGTTGGGCAGTTTGCTGATATTTTTCAATATCTGTGGAGGTGCCCCCAATGATGACAAGATGGGCGGTTGGCTCACTGACTAAAGCGATTTGAAAGCTGCTTAGCAGTAAGTCGATCCCCTGATATTTTTCTAGATTTCCGACATACATCAAAAGGGGACCATGGATTTTGAAAGTTTTTCTCAAATGGGTTAGTTGCATGGAGGAACACTCTGCTAATTGTTCAGGGTTTCAGAAGATATTTCGTCGGTGAGGACGCGGCTAAGATTTATAACTGAGTTGACTATAGTTGAGTAGTGAAATATCTGGAATAACAACGACTTTATTAGGACGATAGCGCTGGGCTTCGACCTCTAAAGCCTGACAGACGGCTATCACTGCTTCAGCATTTCTGATAGCGGTGCCTTCAAATTTTCGCAAAATAAATCTAATATTCTTTAACCAAGGGTACTTATCAATGAGTTGTTGAACCAGGGATGAGTCCATATCATAAACGTAAGGAATGCCCAGTATCTTTTTGATAAATAGGGCAATAAAGACAGATTCTTCGCCCGCATGGATAATGTCGTATTTTTGAGTTTTGACTAGCTTAATGGCGTTTATGAAGATAAAGACATCGCAAATAAGCTTCTTAATAGAGAAGCCAGGACGAATATTCTGGGTAAAGCGAAACGCAGGGGTACGATAAATTTTGACATTTTCATAGTAGACATCTTCACCCTCTGGGAAAGTAATGATGTCCACTTTCTCTCCCCGACTGGAGAGAACCTTCAAGACAAGATCAACTGCGATCGGAGTCCCTCTGGCTTGATAAAATGGATGTGGTGCTAACAGTAAAACATTCATTCAGCAGCCCCTTGCAAGAAAACGGGAACCAAATCTAAATATGCGAAAATATCAGCGCAGCCACAGCCGTTTACGCCCTAGCTTAAAGAAAGCATGTCGCGCTTAAAAACGAGAACTATGAGCTTAACCGCAGCAGTTACCCCAGCCGCGGAAAGTATCTCGCTCTTTAGATTTATGAAAGCAATTAATCGATGAAAAATGGATGAGAATTACTAAGAGAATTCATTTAGATCATATTTAGATCGCAAATTCAGGCTGATACTCCCTTCAATGAGCCGTTGCCGCATTGGTGGTAGCCCCCCCTTGTCGCAGTGTCTGGTGCATACACTCGACTTAGGAAAAGATTCTACTTGACGAACAATGGGATTAATAGCCTGAATCCAATCATTTATGCAATGTTTATATCGATAAAAGGTATTTGAATTTCTCGTAAATGACTATTTGGGGTTAGAGAAGACATGAAAATCTTATGCATAAGCTACAAGTGCATCCTATTCAACGGGGGTGTGGGCTATCGGATTTTGAAAGAACCACCATAAACTAATTGGGTATAAAATATGACGCATCTTGCGTCTGTAAAGCATGAATTTGGGCGAGTTATTCATGGATCATGCCTGATTGACTAACAAAACTTGTGTATGAATGCCTGGAACGCCCTCACCCTAGCCCTCTCGGAGAGGGAACCGGAATGGCTGTGATCCTTAACC
>JBCDDJ010000333.1:0-7309 GCA_039180385.1 Cyanobacteria bacterium P01_G01_bin.38
CGCCCTGGCAGAAGAAGAGGCTTTGACCTCACCTGTACTATTGGTCTGCCCGACATCGGTGCTGACCAACTGGGAACGGGAGGTCAAGAAATTTGGCCCCAGCCTCAAGACCCTGGTGTACCACGGGGACAAACGCCCCCGTGGCGCTGACTTTACCAAAGCCGTCAAGCCAGTCAATCTGGTTATCACCAGCTACACCCTGGTCCACCGTGACTTAAAAGACCTCAAGCGGGCCACCTGGCAGGGCATTGTCCTAGACGAAGCCCAAAATATTAAAAATTCAGAGGCCAAGCAGTCCCAGGCAGTCAGAGAGTTAGAAGCCGACTTTCGCATTGCCCTCACCGGCACCCCGGTCGAAAACCGATTGGGAGAACTGTGGTCGATCATGGACTTTTTAAACCCCAACTACCTGGGACCTAAAAACTTCTTCCAGCGGCGGTTTGCCACCCCGATCGAGCGTTACGGCGATACTGCCTCACTCAAAACCCTGCGAGGTTTGGTACAGCCTTTTATTTTGCGCCGTCTCAAAACCGACCGCACCATCATTCAAGATCTGCCCGAAAAACAGGAAATGACAGTTTTTTGCGGTCTCTCCGCAGAGCAGGCCCGACTCTATCAAAAAACAGTGGATGAGGCCCTGACCAACATCGACGATGCCGAGGGCGTGCAGCGCCGCGGCCTGATCTTGGGGCTACTGGTCAAACTCAAGCAAATCTGCAACCATCCCGCCCAGTTTCTCAAACAAAAGAGCCTGGGCAAACCCCGCCGGTCGGCCAAGCTCCAGCGGCTCAACGAAATGCTCGAAGAGGTTATTTTAGAAGGGGATCGGGCGCTGATTTTCACCCAGTTTGCCGAGTGGGGCAAGCTGCTCAAACAGCAGCTTGAGAGTCAGATGAACGAAGAGACCCTGTTTCTCTACGGCAGCACCTCTAAGCAAAAGCGAGAAGAGATGGTCGATCGCTTCCAGCAAGACCCCAACGGCCCCAAGCTGTTTATCCTTTCCCTCAAAGCCGGGGGCGTCGGCCTCAACCTGACCCGCGCTAACCATGTCTTTCACTTTGACCGCTGGTGGAACCCCGCCGTCGAAAATCAGGCAACCGATCGAGCCTTTCGCATTGGCCAAACCCGCAATGTGCAGGTCCATAAGTTTGTATGCAGCGGCACCCTCGAAGATCGCATCCATGAAATGATCGAGAGCAAAAAAGCCCTGGCTGAGCAAGTCGTTGGGGCAGGGGAACAGTGGCTCACCGAGTTAGACACCGAACAGCTTAGAGATTTATTGCTGCTTGATCGCAAAGCGGTGATTGATGAGAGCTAGGATCTGCTTTAAAGTCTTCTGAAAACCTGACTTTTCATGCTGAGAAATAGTTTTTTACAGACCTTTAAAGTACGCCCTAGCAAAAGATTGTAAAATTGCTCATTCTACAAAACAACTATCTGGAAAGTTTCGAGGTGGGTGCTCAAATCAGCCAATCATATAGAAATTTCCCGAATATTGAGTTGCCATACAGCTCATTTTCTGGCATGGATGAAATACAATCGATAATTGTCAATTTTCGGTATCAAGTCATCGCAAGGTTATCTATCGCCTAGTTTCTACTGAATTTCAATCAGTACTTTAATAGAAGAATAAGTGCTTATGGCTGAGAACAATTCAAGTTCCAGTAAAGATGAGGCACTTCGAGATTTACTAAAACCCCTAGCTAATCGTGGAATTGCCAAAAAATGGGCTACTTCACAGCAGCCATACTCTGATCTTCTGAAAGAATGTCAAATACTTATGAATGATTCTTCTTGTCAGGAGAAGTTTTCGATTTACCTTAAAGCTAATCCAATAGTTCAGGAAACAGTAGAAACAATGTTTGCCACTTTTGCGATGGCTACAAACGTAAAATGGCGCGATATTCCAATGCCCGTTCAAATGCTCGCTCGAAGAGGTTGGCACATCAACAGATGGTTACCAACTTTTCTAATCATTGATGGCCCGCTTGGGCACTTCCTTAAAAAGCGAGATTCTCCATTGAATACACTCTTGAGGGGGAGAACACTCAAAATATCCCACACTGGCACAAGCCCGTGATGTATTTAATCATGAAATTTTTAGAAAAGTACGCAACGGCATTGGTCATTGGTCATTCTTTTGGCAAGAAAAAAGCGAAGGATCGCAACTTGTTGTAATTGATTGGGAATCAGGTAAAACAGACGTTACGATTACATTGCTTGAAGCAGAGGCACTGCATTTAGTAGCTTTTTCTATAATCGAGGTTTTTGATAAAGAGATATTTTCACGTTTAAATCCAAGTCATTATGGCATCTAGCCTGTATGTTGGGTTTCACGCATTCAACCCAACATTATCAAAAGCTTAGCTGTGTTACTCTGCGAAAACGCAAAGCCTGTACAAAGCTCAACGCCAACCCGCAAATTTCTAGCGCTTTTAGGACTTTTCTAGTGAGACAGGAGCATAACTATGACTTCCATCACCATTGAACTTCGAGATAACCATTTTCAAGCATTACAAAATTTGGCAAATATACATGGAATTCCAGTTGATGTGCTTTTACGCTCAAGTCTTGAAAGCTGGTTAAGTTCCCAACGATCTGATTTTGTTGACGCAGCTGATCATGTGCTCACAAAAAATGCTGAACTATATAAGCGTTTGGCATGATGCGTTATTTAACGCTCATAGAAGTCCTAGAATTACATCGGAAAGTCATTGATCAATCCGGTGGGTCAATGGGGATTCGAGATTTGGGCCTATTGGAATCAGCAATTGCCCAGCCTCAAATGACCTTTGGGGGAAAAGAGCTTTACCCAAACCCGATAGACAAATCAGCTGCTCTACGATTTTCTATCATCATGAATCATCCATTCATAGATGGAAATATCGGAAAATGCGACCGGGTTGTACACCAGCGGTTGTTTCAACATTGGTCACCCCATCTTGCACCAGCCCAAGCTGCTCAATCAACGCTTTTGGCAAACAGAGCAGGGTTTCGACCATATCCACAAGGGTATTATCCAAGGTGAGCGATCGCACCTCATCTGCTTCAATAAAACCACGCTGACATAACACCTGATCGATGCGATTCGCAATCTTAATCGTCGTGATCACCTGCCCCATTTATCTGCCTTGAAGATTTGGCAAGACAAGTGTGCCCATGACTATTCCTGCGGTGAACATCTGGACCCATACTATCAATTTGTCCAAGCAATCCGACCAGGGTATGCAAATTCTACAAAGCCGAAATCGCGATCCCTTACACTTAACTTGGATGCTAAGCAATCTTGGAGACTGGCGATGGTTGCTGCCTTAAAAAGTCAAATTGTCACCTTTGATGAGTTCATCGACTGGTATCCCGAACAGGCTGGTTCGCACTATGAGCTGCATGATGGAGTCATTGTTGAAATGCCGAAACCCACTGGCCCTCATTCCCAGCTAGCTGGAATGCTGGGATATAGTCTCATGGGCGAGAGTCAGCGTTTGGGGCTGCCCTACTTTATCCCCAGGGAATGTATTCTTAAACCGCGTGAATCTGAGTCGGGCTATGAGCCCGACATCGTCCTATTAGACCGTCATAATCTCAATCACGAACCTCTCTGGGACAAGTCTTCTGTCATTACCCAAAGAAAATCTGCGCCCCTAGTCGTTAAGGTAGTCAGTACAAACTGGACAGATGACTATGCCCTAAAACTCGAGGCCTATCAGGATTTTGGCATTCAAGAGTATTGGATTGCAGATTATCGAGGTTTAGGCGGGACGTTTTTCATTGGTAAGCCCAAGCGTCCGGTTTTGACCGTTTGCCGTTTAGAAGATGGCCTTTATCAGCTAGAGCAATTTCGCGGAAATGAGCGCCTAGTCTCACCAATGTTTCCAGAGCTAAATTTGACAGCCAATCAAGTGTTTGCGATGGCTCAATAGAGTACGCATACCCGAGCCGAAATCGGGCGTCCCAATTTCAAACCGACAACCCGTAGGCGCGTTGGTTCTTGAAAATTGGTTGTTCCGCTAATTCATGTTCAGCTAGTTTAGCCACCTGAATGTGAGCCCGCCTGCCAAATCTTAATAGTCTGATCTCTGCTGCCACTCACAAGCCTTTGAGCTGAAGCATCCAGCCCTAGTGCCAGCACCCAGTCAGAATGCTCGCTCAGCGTTTGACGAAGTTCGCCCGTGCGGGCGTCCCATTGTTTGATGGTGTTGTCAATGCTGCCACTGGAAATGGTTTCTCCATCAAACGCCACCGTGACGACTCGGCTGGTATGCCCTTCCAGGGTTTGAATGAGCTCCCCCGTCAGCAAATCCCACACCTTTAGTGTATTGTCCCAACTGGCGCTGACTAGCTGTTCCCCATTAGGGTGGAGGGCAAGGGCACGCACTGCATCGGTGTGCCCTTGCAAGGTGCGCAGCTGCTCGCCAGTGCCCAGATCCCAAACCTTGACGGCACTGTCGGCCCCACCGCTGACAATATGCTGTCCATCTGGACTAATCGCCACGGTCCAGGCTGGCCCCACATGTCCTGACAGCCGGTAGCGAAGCTCACCAGACGGCACATCCCAAACATGAATGCTGCCGTCATAGGCACTACTCACTAAGGTTTGCTCATCCTGACTCAGGGCTACTGACCAGATTGAGTCGGTATGGCCTTCCAAAGTTTGGAGTAACTGCCCGGTCCCCAGGTTCCAGACCTTTAGGCTTTTGTCGCCACTGCCACTCACTAAGATTTCGCCAGAGAGACTCATCGCCAGGGCTCGCACGACATCTGTGTGTCCCGACAGCACTCGGATCACCTCATCACGCTCAATATCCCAGACACGAATCGTATGGTCATAGCTGCCGCTGGCGAGCACTCGACCATCTGGGCTGAGGGCAACCGTCCAAACCGGCGCTGAATGCTTGGCCAGGGTCTGGGTCAACGCAAAGTCTGGGCGTTGTTTTTGGGCAGATGCCTGGTCAGCAGAAATCGCAACCTGTACATCAGGAACCTGCGGCAGGGTGACTCGAAATGTGTAGTAGAGACCCAACAAAACCAGGGCTGCCCATCCGCCCCTGCGCAGGTAGCGCTGTCGCTTATACACCGAATCAGCGGGAGCCGGATCAGCCGTTGCCGAAATAGCCTGGTCAGAGAGCGCCTGGGCAACTAAGGGAAAAGACAACTGCAGCGCTGGCTGGGGCTTCGTTGCGTGATGGGTTGGGTTACCCTTTGATCCAGACTGTAGCAAAGATGGATCGTGCCCCTGCGCCCCAAGCTCCATCTGGAGAAACTTGATAAATTCGGTTGATTCGAACTTGCCGGCGGCTGGACGACGATCTTGGTGACCTGGGTGTAAATAAAGATATCGACATCCAACCTGATCAAACCGGGTCCCTCGGCTGATGCGCCACCCTTCGATGCAAGCACCGGTCAGTTTCGCCGTCTGAAAATTGGCCTCAGTCAAATCGGCCCGAACCAGCATCGCTTCGGTCAGGTCTGTTTGACTGAGATCGGCCCCTTGCAAGTGAGCATCGGTCAGGTCCGCAGCCCTTAAGTTTGCGTGACTCAAGTAAGCCTGGGTGAGTATAGCCCCCCGAAGATTGGCATTTTTCAGATGAGTCCCGATTAGACACGACTGAGACAAATCAGCCTGTGCTAGATTCACATGGTCTAAACGGGCTTCAAACAGATAAGTCCGCCTGAGATTAGCCCCACTCAGGTCTAATACCGAGGTTGGATGCTCTTCTCGCCAATTATTCCAGTATTCGACGCCCTTCTCAATCAGGGCAACATGGGCTGGATTTGCCATAGGACCGTTCTCCCATTGATTAGGGCTCTCAGCTGAAACGCATCTCGGTTGACTGGAACAGGGCTGCTGTTAAAAGTACGAAAAGAAACCGTGATCGGATTAAAATCGGCTCTTAACATGGCCTTTTTTAGCCAATTTTTAGCCACTGTTAGCGACTCGGATACTGCTTGAGCTTGATATGGAGATTCAGTGTGTTAAATCAAGATTCCGCATTGCAAAGTGTCACACTCCAATCCTGAGATTCACCTACATTCAAACTTGAGACCGTCTTCAGGGTTAGAACCGCCTTAGATAACCTTGACAGACCAAACTATTTCGGTGATTATCAAAATATGGAAACAAACACGACTTCTCAGCAGTCTATTGATGACATTGCCGCCGCCTTTGCTGCGTTAGGTCAACCTTCGCGGTTAAAAATTGTGCGACTCCTCCTGTCGGCCTATCCCAAAGGGTTACCCGCTGGAGAGATTCAAAAGGAGCTGGGGGTTGCTGCTCCGACCCTGTCTCACCATCTCGACAAGCTACGCCAGGTCGGCCTTGTCGCCGCCGCGAAAGATCGCCAGTGGATCTGGTATAGCGTTCGCTCAAAAGCGCTCAAGCACCTGATCGATTTTTTGTTTGAGGAATGCTGCACTCGCAATCAAGTTGTAGATATCGAGGGCATGGACTTTGTAGAGATGACGGACAGCCCCCGACCAGATTGCTGTGACTGAAGATTTTTTTATCGTTTATTTTGATGTTTTTCGAAATATAAAAGGACTATCTACTATGACCGCAAATGTTGTCACGCGATTTAATCGCAGCCTGCGTCAATTGGATGGTGTGGTACTTGCGATCGCACTCATCCTCTTAACCTTGATCGTGCTGGTTCCGCCCCAGGTAAGTACCAGCATCGGTTTTACCCTAGAGAGTCTGTGGCACGTCGCGCCTTTCTTACTGTTGTCCATTGGCATAGCCGCCTATGCCTCAGCCAGTGGGGCCGACAACCTGATTGCCAGGGCCTTTCAAGGTCGGCTCACGGTGATGATCCCGGTGGCGGCGCTGATCGGCACATTTTCGCCCTTTTGCTCCTGCGGCGTGATTCCGCTGATTGCGGCACTGCTGTCGATGGGGGTGCCGGTGGCGGCGGTGATGGCCTTTTGGCTGTCGTCGCCGCTGATGGATCCGTCGATGTTTGTATTAACGGTGGGGACTTTAGGGGTGCGGTTTGCGATCGCAAAAACCCTCGCCACAGTCGGTATCGGCCTGGTGGGCGGCTTCGGTACCCTGCTGCTCATGAATGCAGGTATTTCTGCCAAAACCTTCGCCCATCCGCTCAAAGAGGGGGTCGGCAACGGGGGCTGTGCAGGCAGCAAGGTCCGCAATCCCAAGGCGATTGCCTGGCGGTTTTGGTCAGATGCCGAGCGTCGCCAAAAGTTCTGGAAAGGGGCTCGCAAAAATGCCTGGTTCCTTGGCAAATGGTTGGCCCTGGCATTTGTACTGGAAAGTCTGATGCTGGCCTATGTCCCTGATGGTTGGATTGGTGCGATC
>JBCDDJ010000334.1:0-7284 GCA_039180385.1 Cyanobacteria bacterium P01_G01_bin.38
AATCAGCAAGCCGGGGCGCTTTGGGGAAACCAATTTCACCTGCTGATGCAGCAGCAGGCGTTAGGGTTGCCCATTGAGGTCATGGCCCCAGCGAACGTGGAAATGGCAGATAGTGTTGCCGCTCTGAGGCAAACCGCACCTGATTTATTTGAGGAAGTGGGTCTAGATAGGCTGCGTCAGAGTGAGCACCCGCGGATGCTGGCGTTTAATGGCTATCTGCTGACGGTCATCTATGACCTGGTAGTCTTATCAGCAGATCAGGGCCAAATTGTAGATTGGAAAACCTACCAACGCCCCCCGCAGCGGGTTTGGCTAGAGCGAGATTGGCAAACCCGCCTCTATTTATATGTATTGACCGAGACCACCGATCTCAACCCAGAGCAGGTGTCGATCACCTATTGGTTTGTGCGCAACCGTGATGCCCAAACGGGGGAGCTCAAACCCCAATCCTATCGGTTTAGCTATTCGGCTGAGCGCCATGGGCAAACCCGCCAAGCTTTGGAAGCCTTGACCCAGCGGCTGACCAAACTGCGTCAGGCGGCGGTTGAATCCGGGGAGGATTTCCCCAAAGTTGACGTCACAAAAGGTCTGTGCGATCGCTGTCCCTTTGCGATTCGATGTCAGCGGGGCGGATTGGGGTCATCCCTGGAGCAGACGGTTGCGATCGCAACCCACCTTGACCTCAACACCATCGACGAAATCGCTCTTTAAACCCACTGCCCTCCATCCACTACGTGCCCTCCCGAATCCGCCGCTTCGCCGCCTGCCAAAGTGCCTCTAACTCCTCTAAGCTATGTGCCTCTAGGGGTTTCGCCGCTGCTGACTCCAGTAGGCCAAAGCGTTGAATAAATCGGCGGTTGGTGCCCTGAAGCGCCGCCACCGGGTCCAGACCGCGCCACCGGGCGATTTGGATCAGGCTAAATAGTAAGTCACCAAACTCCGCCTCCTGATTTTCGATCGGTTCATTCGCCAGCGCCGCCCGAAATTCGTCGAGTTCTTCATGCACCTTCCCCCAAACCCCGTCCAGGTCATCCCACTCAAACCCAGCTTTGGCCGCTTTCTTCGAAATTTTCATCGCAGCAGTCATCGGTGGCAGCGTACGGGCATAGCGCTCCAGCTTGGGGGTCAGCTTGGTCTCATCCACCTCACCCTTTTCTTGGGCCTTGACCTGCTCCCAATGCACCCTGACCTGCTCAGGTGTGTCTGCCTGAGCATCACCAAACACGTGGGGATGACGACGAATCAGCTTTTCAGCGATCCCCTGGGCCACCACACCTAAGTCAAACTTACCGGCTTCGCTAAACACCTGCGATTGCAGCACCACCTGCAAGAGCAAGTCGCCTAGTTCCTCGGCAATCTCATGGCGATCGCCCCGCTGGATCGCATCAACCACCTCATACGCTTCTTCGAGCACGTAGGGTGTCAAACTCTCTGGCGTCTGCGCCAAATCCCACGGACAGCCCGCCTCCGGGTCACGTAACCGCGCCACAACATCAATCAAATGCTGCAGAGCAGCCAACGTTTTAGACTCAAGCTTAGAAGCCATAGGACGAATGGGTGAAAATTAAAGGTTAAAAGTGAAAGGTTAAAAGTTCAAGCCATTGACACCCATAACTTTGAGCCAATTTTTCGGCTTTACAAGTCTTCCCCATCTTCCCTATCTTCCCCATCTTCCGTCGGCAAGGTGACCTTGGCCCCTAATTCCCTATCGCTCCCCACCTTTCCACTACCCATCACCCACTACCCATCACCCGCTACCCATTACCCACTACCTCCTTCTGCCTTTCCCCTTCCCCCTTCGCCTTTTCCCCACCTTTGACCCCAAATGATCGCTCACATAGTGACTCAACGCCCCTAGCTCTAAACCGATGATCAGCGTCATCCATTCTTTAAAGAAGGTCATCGTCGAAAACCGCACCGTATTGCGCAGGTCATACCAGGTAAGCTGAGCATCCCAAAGCGAATTGAGCAGCTTTACCCCAATCAGGCCAAACAGCCCTACCCAGCAACCAAAATACAGAACTCGAATCACGGTCCCAATAATGGGCCCGTGGGACAGCCGAGAACGATGCTTGAGGGCTCGTTGGTAAGGTAGCCAAATCCAGCGCAGTGGCCCCCAGCGACGATATTGCACCGAGTGAATATCCAGGTCAGGCCCCATCATAAACCCGCCGATTAAAAACCCAATACAGACAATTACCGTCAGCGGGATATCCAACGTGATATAAAACGCAGCGGTGAGTATTAGGGGTATCCCCCAAAGGGTGATGCGATCGTGGGTTCGTCCTGAAGGCATGACAGTTCTAGAGCCCTGTCAATAGAATAATACAAATGCATTATCTGGGCTGAAATATTTTTTGGAAACGATATTACCCAGGTCCAGTTGTCTGCTATGATTTTGTATTGTGCCCTAGAGGGGCGGTTAGCTCAGTTGGTAGAGCGCCTGCCTTACAAGCAGGATGTCACTGGTTCGAGTCCAGTACCGCCCATCAAGCAATTACAAGCCCTAAGCCCGTTCTGGTGGTTTCTTCAGGCTGCTGCCAAACTGACTGAACTGGACTGAACTAGAATAAATTGGACTATTTTTAGATCAAAATTAGATCAGTATCTGGGTTCAAGATGGGGCGAAAAGCGCTAACGATTGAGGCGATCAATGCAAGGCTGGAAGCTGCCCAGCTCGGTCTGAGGATTTATCAACGGGGCGAAAAACTATCGATTCGAGGCACCCTGCCACCGCGCCCTGGTAGCAAGTACACCAAACCCCATCAGCAACTCATCAGTCTGGGCGTTTACGCCAACCCTGCCGGGCTTGAATATGCAGAATCAGAAGCCTTTCGGCTAGGCGCATTGCTGGCTCAAAAGCGCTTTAGCTGGCTGGAGCTTGATCAGGAGTCCCAGGGCAAAGGCGACACCTGCCAGGGTTGGATAGATCGCTTTAAGCGGACCTGGTTAAAACAGCAGGAAGGCACCGAAGAAGCCATTGATCTGAAGTGGCGCGAGCAGTTCTGGTATCCGGCTTTCAAATGGCTCCCTCCCAATTCAAAGCTAACCCCTCATCTGCTCGATAGTGTTGCAGAACGATGGAAACCCAACAGTCGCAGCCGCCAAATCGCCTGTCAGAAATTTCAGCGTCTGGCAGACTTTGCAAACATCAAATCAGATATCAAATCGCAACAAGGGGATTACAGTCTCAGCAATGTTGAGCGGATTATCCCTGAGGATGCGGACATTATTGCTGCGATCGACGGGATGAAAAATAAGTCGTGGCAGTGGGTGGCCGGGATGATGGCCACCTACAACCTTAGAGACCATGAAGCCTTTCTGTGTGAAGTGGAGTGGCGCGAATACGATGGTGAGCGATGGTTGGTCGCCCTGGTACCTGATGCCACGAAAACCGGCAAGCGGGAGACTTTTCCGCTACCGCCTGAGTGGGTTGAGCGCTGGCAGCTTTGGGATACGCGTCGCCCCAAGGTGACCGCCCGCATCAACAAAGAGTATGGCGATCGCACCTCGACTGCGTTTCAACGGGCCAAGATGCCATTCCCCGCCTATAGTTTGCGCCATGCCTGGAATATCCGAGCCGCCCTGTGGCTAGAATTACCAACAGCAGTGGCGTCTCAATTCATGGGACACAACCCCAACGTGAATCTGGGCACTTACTAAAAGCATATCTCTAAAGCCCGGGCAGCCCAAGCGTATTTTGATGCGCTCAAACGTAAGCAGCGGGGGTAACAGAGAAGGGCACATCAGCATCAAGCGCTTTTCAGCCCCGCTCGTTTGCCTGCCAGAGTTCGATCTCGTGTCTGGCATTTTTCGATATCAACATACCAGTCAGGGCGGCTCGAACTGGGTGAGCGACGATCTACGATTTCTTTGCCCACCCGATAGTGGCCAGACCTAATTTTGTAGAGACATGCATCGTAATTTTTGTAGCCCAACAGTTTCCAGGCTTCATTGAGCTTGATGAGTTTAGGGACTTCCTGTTCACCATTCAGCCGCGTATGCAACGCTTGAACTTTGCCCTCAATGGCATCCAACCTGGCATTGAGCTGACCGAACAACTCTTCTAGTAATTCTCTGGTATCCATAACCCTAATCCCCAAGGTTCACCCAACTGCATGGGGGATTCCCCGTCAAGAAGCCGTATACAAACGAGCAGCAGCTTGGGCTGTTGATAGATTGTTCTGAAGATTTGATAGATGCGGTTGTTCAGGCTTTGAGCTAGCAGCTCAGCCTTGATGAGTTCATAGTACGGCAGACTTTTGGTTTCAGCTGAGCTTATGCTGAATAATTTACTTTTATTCATATGATTGCGGTCTGGCTGTTTCGCCGATAGATATTCAATTGGCGAAATCGTGAATCCCCTTTGTGTTATGGATTTTGTTCAATAGAGCTAAGGGTTTCTAGAATCTATCCTGCGTGATTTTTATTCAGGATAGGCATTCAGTCAGCATAAAAAGCTGACTTATACGTTACGATTGGGGCGGAATGGTTGGAGATGTCAGCCTATGCCCCGCAAACAAAGTCCATCATCCACACCTGAAGCCACAGGTTCTGGGAATAAAGCAAGGGTTCGATTCGTGTTTGAACCGGATCGCAATTCGCCCAATGGCGTCACCTATGCCTGGTTGATTCATGAGACCTATAAGGGCAAGGAGAAAGCAGCAACAGCAGTCAGGGCCTTCTGGCTGCCCTTTGCCTATCGGGATAGTGGTGATCACTCTGAGGCAGAGTTAAAGGAACTAGCTCAGCAGTCGATCTGGCGCATGGAGGAGCAGATTCAGTATCTGCGAGAATCGTTTGGACTGGAATCTACGCCTGCTATGGTAGGGACTGCTGAGGTTGCAAATGATGTGAGCGTAACGGTTACCCAAGCTGATCTGCCTGCCTCGGATAAGCCGACACTACCGAGGGGGGATATTTCTCTGCTGGCCCGGGATGAGTTGATCGATGACTTTTCTGATGTCTTGTAGGGGGTTTTGAAATGGCCAGGCGAAAACAAGCTTCTCAAGATGCTTCAGCCGGTTCTGAAGGACTTGTCCCTCGGGAACCGGAAACAGAGAAAGGGCAGCTCGCACGAGAACAATATTTTGCATTCGCCAAAGCAGCCCTGCGGGAAAATCTGGGGAACTATCAGGCGCTGTTTGAGAAATACGCCAATGATCAGCCTGAGACTCAGCAAGCGGCTCAGGGATTGGATCAAACGGTGGCTAAGGTTGCTTTGCAGTCTGGGCATTCGCCCCGGCAGGTGATTCAGTTTATTGCCCAGGGGCCATATGCTCAGTATGAGACGCGGGCACTCTCGACAGAGGAGAAGAAGGCTGCCCTGCCAAAGCTGTTGCACTATGCGAAAACCACCGTCGAAGAGGCTCAAAAACAGCGATATACGGAATATGCCAATGCGGTGACGGGCAAGATTCAGAGCTATGCTGACCTGTATCGGGAGCACATCAGCAGCGACCTGATGGCGATTCAGTTGGATCAGAAGGTGGTAGCCGCCGCTCTGCGATCCGGAGAATCGGCTGAGGCAGTATTTCACCTGCTACACCAGGGGCCTTATGCCCAGTTTCAGCAGGGGGTAAAGCAGGTGAGTGCGGTTACGATTGACCAGTATGCGAAGGGGACAGTGGCGCAGGTGCAGTCGATTCAGGCACTACAGGTATCGGAGGGGAAGGTGCGATCGCAAACGCAATTCCTTGAGCCATAGTGTCATCCACTGCAATTTTTTAAGGCAGCAGCGTAAAACTCTGGCAGTGAGATGGCCTGAATAGTCTGAAATCACGCTGATCAATCGTCAAAATAGTCTTAACCTTCAGTCGCTCGGCTATCGCCATCACACTGGCGTCAACAAAATCAACTTTGCTGTCAGCGTACTGTTCCAAAATTTCGGCGATACGGGCAATGTCTTGATCTGTGGCTTCAATCAATTCAAATCGGCTGGCAGGTAGACCTTTCAAGAATTTGACTACGGTAGCAATACCAATGTCACGACCGATTAGATAGGCGACTTCAACTAACACAAGCTGGGGCAGCAGAATCTGAGGATATTGCAGATAGATGGGGCGTACTTCAGCATGTCGCTGATCCGAACGGTTAGCCAGGGCAACGACGAAGCCCGTATCAGCTATGACGACTTCCATGTAAAGCCTGAGGCTGAGTTAACTTCCTGGGCAAGGATGTCCTCAGATTGGGTTGCCAAATCAGGCGAGCCTTCGAAGAGGCCAATCAGAGGGTCTTCCGCAGGCTCTGTTGGGGCTGAGGTTGCAGAAGGTAATTGCATTTTTTGTACAACTGCCTGCATGAGCTGGCTGGCCAGCCGGATTTGGTCAGATAGACTAAGCTGCTGGGCAGCATTCAAGAGTTCTTGGACAGTCATGGTTTAATCACCTCCTTGGTCTATTGTGACGCTATTGACGAAGATAAGGCAATCACGCTGCTTCAAATCTATCAGCAGTCGCATTAAACAGCCTGCCTCAATAGTGGCTAACGATTGGAAATTCATAAGGGGCATTCAAGCATTAGTTGCGGGTTGTTCCAACTGCTCAGAAGCTGCACCCCTTTCTACAAAGCTGCCGACGATTTGTGCTGGCTCAACATTGCCAAACACCTGCCGATCCTCATCCGTCAGTGGAGTGACCCAAATGCGCTGCCAAACCACCTGAAGCCTTTCATATTCAGGAGACTGCCAGTTTTTACCCTCCGCCATGAGACGTTGAATATGCCCAAGTAATTTAGCCACCTTGATCACCCCTTCGCAGGGGACTTGGCCTTCCCTCTGTCCTGAAGCCTCAACCAACCGTCTGAACTCAGGCATCTGTCGTCGATGCCGCTTTTCTTGTTTCAGAAACGCGATGAAATCGAAGGGTTTTGACCCTGGTGTGGGCTCATATCGATAGGCCAGTTCGGCAAACACCTCGTCATCGTCAAAGATTTCCCGGACCTTCTCGAAAATCACCGACTGAACAGGGGCTGCAACATGCCATTGGCAGTAGCCAACCAGAAATTGGAAATAGCCATCAAAGGTTTCACGACTCAGCATAGGTCTCCCCTCAATTGTGCAGCGACTTGTTCTCGCTTCTGGCGAGTTTTTCGGATGGTTTGGATGAGCAAATTGGCATCATCCCTGGCTTGCTGAATTCCCTTAGGGCTTGTTAAGAAACAACTTCATGGTTTTAGGTTAGGCTGAAGGTGTATTGTGAGCAGGAGTCCCCCATGAAACTCCGCAGTATCCATCAGTGTGAGTGTGAAGCGTGCCGAGCCGGGAATGAATCAATCAAGGCTTAC
>JBCDDJ010000335.1:0-7281 GCA_039180385.1 Cyanobacteria bacterium P01_G01_bin.38
CCGAAGGGCAGCAGGCAGCGGATCTCGAATCTCGACCGCAGCGGGCAGCGCTGCCACCACGGCCCGACGCACCAGATCAGCACCCACCCCCTCTGTCAGGGGATACACCGGTACCACGCGACCCACCATCATGGAGTCGATTGCCCCCTCGGCGCTTTCTAAAACTTCGATATCAGGGTCTTCGAGGGTGATGCCATACTTCCCTTGTTTCACCAAACCCGAGGCCGCCACCACAGCCCCTTTGGGATACAAACGCTTTTGGCGCTCTTGCCAGCCCCGGTTACTAAATCGCGTGCCCGCATAAAAGCGACTGACCTTGAGGGTGCCCGAGCTATCCGCCAGGTTCAGCTCAAAGATCGTGAGCTTTTTGTTACGAGGGCTGCTAAAGCAGTTGCAGCGTTTTACCGTGGCGACAACCGTGACCGTCTCCCCCGCTTCTAAATCGCGAATTTTGACCTGCCGGGCATAGTCAATGTGGTCGCGCGGATAGTAGTAGAGTATATCGCGTACGGTGTAGAGCCCCAGCTTTGCCAGCCGCTCGCTATTTTTAGGGCCGATCCCTTTGAGATAGGTCAGGGCCTGATCGAGGGGGTTCCCAGAGGAGCGATAGACCGAGGGCGAACCGGCGACCAGATTTTTGGTTTTGGTTTGCTTAGGTTTGCGCCCAGCAGCACTCCCAGCGGCAGCACTCCCAGCGCCAACGGTCGACTGCCCCTGGGATGGAGAGGTTTTAACGTCGAGGGTTTTGCGGGTCTGGTGCAAAAACCGACGAGTGTCAGCCACTAGATGCTGTCGCTCTGCAAAGGAGAGATCGCCATAGCGGCTAAAGTCATAGGCAAGCACCTGCCAGCGCTCTTGATCGAGATAGGGCAAAGACGGCGGCGGGGCTTGCAAACCCTCACACAAAAACTCACTAAAGCGCTGGCGATGCCCCTCCAGGTTATTAAAGCCATTTTCGGCTTCAACACTGAGGGCTTTTTGCAACCGCGTCCAGTCAGGCATCCGTTTTAGCCCTGCCCTCAGTCTTTGATCCAACTGGCCCGCCAGGCATCTTCGGCCTGTGCGATCGCAAGCTCACGCTGATTCTTTTGGTAAGTTCGGCCCAGCTTCTTGAGCTTGGTCAGCTGTTCGCGAATACGACCCCGCCAAATCGAAACGCTCGGTTCGGCAAACTCTATCTCAGTCAGCCTGAGATAAATAATAACAAACTCAGGAAAGGCTTCTAGTTCTACCAGGCGAGGTTTACTGCGTTTTTTGCGCCGTCCTTTTTCGCGCGACCCATCATCCACATTCAAAACTTTGACCGACACCTTGAGCAGGTGGGGCATCTTTAAAGGCGACTGAGCGACTCCATCTGAGTCGGAAACGGCTGTCAATAGCTGTTTAGGCATCTCAGGCACAATTTTGGCCTGTTGCAACATATGATTAGCCGTTTCTGACACCGCCTTCAGCACGTTGCGAATCGCTTTTTCAACAAAGATTTGCTGCTTGAGCAGCTGCACTGGATCTACAGGCGTCTTGTCTGCGGGTAGATCGCGCAGTTCCGCCAAGGGCGCATCTGCTGGTGTCGCTGCCGTAGGCCCATCCACTGCAGCAGGACTGGAAGACACACGAGTTAAAATCGGGGGGCTATCTCCTGGTGGGGCTTCCGGAGGCTGGGCCTCTGGAGGTGGGGCCTCTGGGGAAGCCTGATCTAAAGAAAAATTGTCTTGGGTGGCCTCGGCCAATAACAATTCAGAGGCCAGCGCTTCCACGGCTTGCGATCGCGCCGTGAGATCATCAAATTCCTGTTCGTCCAGCACATCATCATCAAATTCGACATTATCAAAGGCTTCATCATCAAAAGACTCTGAGTCCAGTGCCCTCAAGGCCAGCTCAGCCTCTAATTTACGAGCTTCGTCATCCTCACTAGAGGTTTCCCGAGACTCAGCCTGCAAAAATAGCTGCTTAATAGTCGCCATCGGGTCATCAAGATCTTCTCGACGACTCAGAGCTTTGGCCTTTGCCCACTCCGCCATCAGTTGGTCATAGATTTGGCGACCCAACCGTCGGATCGCCCTCTGTAGCTTTTCTCGCTGGGAAAACTCCAGTGCCAAAAACTGCTCAGGATAAACATGGGTGCAGAGATGGTAAGCCGCCAGGGCTAGCTGACGCTGCCCTGCTTTACTTAGCACCTCAAAATAATTTTGATACAGCTCTTCGCACTCATCATGCATCTCCTCAGTTGCAGTTTGCAACTGGGCTAATGACTGCTCGATTTGACCACTTGCTCTAACCATGTGCCTGTGAATGAACCGGGCTTGTGTTGATTATTCTAATTAAAAACCCCTGCGCCCCACCATCTTAAGGGGCGTAGGGGAATAGAGCTACCCAGCTTTTTAGCGGCTAACCTACTTTTTCTTTTTCTTTTTTGAGCCAGACTTCTTGTCTTTTGCTGCAGGCTTATCGGCGGGCTTGTCAGTAGGCGCGTCAGCGGGTGCAGTGGCCTGACCGGTTTGAGCAGCCACCTCATCCGCAAAATTAGACGCCTCTTTTTCGATACCCTCACCCAAGATGAATCGAGTAAAGCGACGAACCTGGATATTTTCACCCAGCTTGGCCACCGCCTGCTTAACCAACTCCTCAACCGTGATGTTTTGATCCTTAATGAAAGGTTGCTCAAGTAGGGCAAGCTCTTTCAAGCGCTTTTCAATGCGCCCAACCACAATTTTCTCACGAATATTTTCGGGCTTATTGGCCAGGTCATCGCGCCCCATCTCAATCTGTTTTTCTCGCTCAGAAATTTCGCTCGGGATATCAGACACCTTCACATATTCAACGTTGGGTGTCGCTGCAATCTGCATCGCAATGTCCTGAGCCAGGGCCTTAAACTCTTCACGGCGGGCCACAAAATCGGTTTCACAGTTGACTTCGACCAAAACACCCACTCGACCGCCCGTGTGGATATAGCTATGCACCAATCCTTCGGCAGCGACCCGGCCTTCTTTTTTAGAGGCTGACATAATGCCCTTTTGGCGCAGCCATTCAACGGCTTTGTCAATATCACCATCGGTTTCTTTGAGGGCTTTTTTACAGTCCATCATGCCTGCGCCAGTGAGATCGCGCAGGGCTTTTACTTGCTTTGCAGAAATATCCGCCATGGTCTTCTTCTGTTTGTCTTACGTTTACTTGGGGTCGTCAACAGGCTTACTCCAAAAAGGTTAAGCAGTGAATAAAGATGCCTGAAATTTAGCCCTCGGCTGCCGCTGGAGCCTCGTCGGTCACTGCCGGAGCCTCGTCGGCCACTGCCGGAGCCTCATCCACCGCTGGGATGTCAGCTGCCGTTGGCGCATCATTGGATGCAGCCGGGATGTCAGCAGCGCCTTCATAATCGTAATCTTCGGCCACATCGTCATAGTCAGCATAGATGTCGGTATCATCCCCTTCATTGCTGGCTTGACCATGGGACCCTTCGTAAATGGCATCTGCCAGCTTCCCTAGGATAAGTTTGATCGACCGAATCGCGTCGTCATTACCTGGAATAGGAATATCTACCACGTCTGGATCACAGTTAGTGTCAAGCAGTGACACGATGGGGAGCCCCAGTTTTTGACACTCTTGTACAGCGTTGTACTCGCGCTTGACATCAATAATCACTACGACATCGGGAATACGGCGCATCAGCTTAATGCCACCGAGATACTTTTGCAGCTTTTCCAACTCACGGCGCAAAACCGCGGCCTCTTTCTTAGGCCTGAGAGCCAACGCCCCGGTTTCTTGCATGCGCTCCAACTCTTTAAGGCGCTCTACCCGAGTCTTAATCGTAGACCAGTTGGTTAGCATCCCCCCTAACCAGCGCTGATTGACGTAGTAAGCCCCGCAGCGGCTGGCTTCCTGAGCGACAATCCCCGCGGCCTGACGCTTGGTACCCACAAACAAAAACTTTTGGCCTTTCTCAGACGCACTCTTGACAAAGCTGTAGGCGTCTTCGATCAGCTGGGCGGTTTGCACCAGGTCAATAATGTGAACACCGTTGCGGGCCGTAAAGATATACGGATCCATTTTGGGATTCCAACGGCGGGTTTGGTGCCCAAAATGAACACCTGACTGCAACAGATCAGCCAATGAAACAACTGGCATATTCTAAATCTCCTTTCGGGTTAAACCTCCACCTGGTGCGCATTTTGAGCAAGCTCAAGACACCCGAAAAACCAAGTGTGCGTATTTTTGACAACCGTACTAGGGTAGCACAGACAGAACCACCAGGCTACAAAAAGTTTGGGATTCAGACGTAGACAGTCGGCTGTAGAGGGTAGACATACTAGGTCTGCTCAGTTTACCTAGGACAATTATGTTCTTAATTTCGTCCATTTCGATAACTTCTAACCTTCTTTTGGGAAATCTCGAAATTAACAAATGATGCCAGTATGATTAAAGAAAATTGTATGCATCTTATTGGTTATTATCAGCCGTTATTGAAGGAACTGGTGCTCTATGACTGATTCTCAACGCCCCCCTTCAGCCTCTCGTGTACCGCCACCGCCACCGCCGCCGCTGGGCCGCCCTGCGCCACCACCACCGCCGGGCATGAGCACACTGCCACCGTCTGCTCCGGTCGCACCGGGCCATCGCAATGCGGCACCGCCGCCGATGCCCAAAACAGCGGCAGGGATTAAAGTAGGCGGAGCTTTAACCCTAGAGAAGCTGGTTCGAGAAGCTTTTGATAAGGGATATTCTGATGTTCACCTGGGGGTGGGCGAGGTGCCTCGCTTCCGCAACCGAGGTGAGATTGATATGACCGACTACCCGGTCACCGATGAAGCGACTTTTTATGGCTGGCTATCTGAGATTCTCAAGCCAGATCAAATTCAATCTTTTAAGCAAACGCTGGATTTTGATGGGGCCGCCCACTTTGACTTTACGCGGGTGCGGATCAATATCTTTGATACCTTGCGGGGGCCGGCTTTGGTCATGCGTTTGATTCCGGTCAAGATTATGACTATTGATCAGCTGAATCTACCGCCGGTGCTCAAGGATATCTGCCATTATCACAAGGGTTTAGTGCTGGTGACTGGCCCAACCGGGTCAGGTAAATCGACGTCGTTGGCGGCCATGATCGACTATATCAACACGGAGATGACTCGCAATATCATCACCATTGAAGATCCGGTCGAATTTGTCCACTCTAGCCGCAGTTCACTGATCAAGCAGCGAGAAGTGGGGATTCATACCCATGAGTTTAAGAATGCTCTTAAGGCATCCCTGCGGGAAGACCCGGATGTGATTTTGGTCGGTGAGGTTCGCGATCGCGAAACCATCGATATCGCCCTAAAGGCAGCTCAAACCGGTCACCTGGTATTTGGCACCTTGCACACCAACAGTGCGGTCAAAACTATCGAGCGTATTTTAGGGATGTATGAGCCTGACCAGCAGGCTCCTGTGCGCATCTCCATCGCTGAATCCTTAGTGGGGGTCGTAGCCCAAGGTCTCTGCCGGACCACAGACGGTAAACGGGCTGCTTTCCATGAAATCCTGATCAATACGGATGCGATTAAGGACTATATGCAGCGCGGCCATTTGGATGAAATTGAGGCACTGCTGCCGAAGTGTACCTTTGACGGCATGTGTACGATGAATCAGTCGCTCTATGCTCTATACGAGGCAGGTCGCATTACCGAGGAAATTGCCCTCGAAATGTCGCCGCGTCAAAACGAGATGGCACAGATGTTGCGCGGTCGGGTTTAGGGGTTAACTGAGTAAGTTGGTTTAACCCAAATCGCTATCCCTTTTGCGCAGATGGGGGAGGTGAGGAAAATGGGGAGGATAGGAGAGCCTTTCACTTCCTCATCTTCCCAAACTTTCCCATCTTTTTAGTTACCCATATTTGCCTCGCAGTCAGTCCTCCCGGCAAGCTGCTCACGCCAGTGTTGCACCGCCGATTTTAATTGGGCATTCGCCAGCCAATCATCATAGGCCGGGTATATCGGCAGTCGTGGCTCTAAAGCCCAGCCGTGAAATCGCAGCAATTGTCTCAACGGATCAATCCCATGGTGCGGATAGTCAGGGTTGACCTCATCCCAAGGGCCAATGCCGCCCAGGTCAAGGGCACCGGCCCCCAGACACGCAATCAGCATTTCAGAAGATTGGACCAAATTAGGTGGAATTTGTAGCGTAATGTCGGCTGGCAGCAGACTCCGCGCAAGCTTAACCACGGCAAACAAAGTGGCATCATCACAGGGCATGCCCCCATGGGTCTGGCGCTGACCTGGCTGATGGGGTTGCAATATGACCTCTTGGATGTGGCCGTATTGGCGGTGCTGCGTGGCTATCTCAGTCAGCGTATCCTCCCAATCTTGCGGGGTTTCTCCGATGCCAATCAGGAGACCAGTGGTAAAGGGAATTTGGAGCTGTCCGGCCCAGGCAAGTTGCTGCGATCGCAGCTCAGGTCGTTTGCTAGGCGCATGGCGGTGGACCGTTTCTAACAAAGCCGGGGTTACCTGCTCTACCATGAGCCCCATCGAAACATTCACCTGCTTAAGCTGCTGCATTTCTGCCCAGCTCAATGGCCCCGCATTGGTGTGGGGCAAAAACCCTAACCCTAAGGCCAAATTACACAAATCATAGATATGCTGAAACCACCGCTGGCGGCGAGGACTTTTGGGATGTACCTCACCACTCAGAATCAGGATTTCAATGATATCTCCACTATTCGGGGTCGCCTTTAAGGCTTCTAAGGTTGGCCGAGCAGATTCTAAGGTTAGCCAAGGATCTTGCCCCGGATCTTTGCGAAAGTTGCAGTAGCTACAGCGATTGAAACATTCGTAGGTTGGAACCAGGGTATAAGCCGGACTATAGGTGACAACGTTTTTCAAGGAATCTGAATTGTAAACAGACAGTATCCTCTACAGATTTTAGAGCTTTTGAAACAATCGCCCTCGACCGAAGAAAAAACGCACCTCAACGCGACCCAAAGGCCTATTCCAAAAGGTTACAGCAATTTGATCAGCGCCTTTTTGCAGGCCAAAAGCACCCAGCTTATCTCGCTCGCAGAATAAAACTAAATATGAGTAAGTTTACAAAACTCGACATTTGATTTAATATTACATCAGCGGTCACAAAGTTTTGTAACCGCCGTATTCGTACCTAGACAACAAAGGATTCATAAATCATGACAACTACTCTACAGCAGCGCCAAAGCGCTAACCTGTGGGAGCAGTTTTGCCAGTGGGTCACCAGCACCGAAAACCGCCTCTATGTAGGTTGGTTCGGCGTGTTGATGATTCCTACTTTGCTAGCTGCTAC
>JBCDDJ010000336.1:0-7273 GCA_039180385.1 Cyanobacteria bacterium P01_G01_bin.38
GCTTGAGGCCGCCCTATCTTTGTCTGCGATGGCTTGCAACTGTGCGCTACAGTCGTTAGTGCGCCGCTCCCTGGTCGAGTCAAGCGAAGCGGGGTTTTCGCTACGACCGGTGGTGGCTGAGTATGTTTGCGATCGCTGGGGCCTTGACAAAGTGAGTGGACAACCATGAGCTACTGCATCAACCCCAAATGCCCCAACCGTCAAAACCCAGATGACGCAGAGCGCTGTCTAGTCTGCGATACTCCGCTGTTATTGCAAGATCGCTATCGTCTCATCGAGCCCCTGCGAGAACTCGAAGACTGGCGACACACCGAGATTTTCTTAGCGGACGATGGGGGGACACCCAAAGTTCTCAAATCCCTGCGACACGATACGTTTTTGTCCCAGTTTGAGCGAGAGATGCTGACCCTGTCTCAGCTCCAGCATCCTGGCATACCTCAGATCGACCCCGACGGCTATTTTGATCAGCCCCTCTCATCGGGTGAGACCATCCCCTGTCTGCTGATGGAGCAGATTCCAGGAGAGAATCTGCAATGTTATATTGAACAGCACGGTCCGATATCAGAAGACCTTGCCCTGAAATGGTTAAAGCAGCTCACCGAGATTTTAGAAGAAGTCCACAAAGCCAATCTCTTTCACCGGGACATCAAACCCTCAAACGTGATGCGCCGCCCCGACGGGCAACTCACCCTAATCGACTTTGGCACCGTGCGCCCGATTACCAATACCTATCTGGCAAAGGTTGATAGCCGCTGCGAAATCACCAGCGTCGTCTCACCGGGCTATACGCCCCTGGAGCAAATCGAAGGCAAAGCCGTTCCCCAGTCAGACTTTTACGCCCTGGGTCGGCTGTTTGTCTTTTTACTGACGGGCCAATCTCCTAACCAATTCAAGACCGACGAACACACCGGAGAACTCTTTTGGCGAGAAGATGCGCCGCAAATCTCTCACTGGTTAGCGACGTTGATTTCTGATCTGATGGCGACCTTTCCCGGCTATCGACCCAAGAATGCCCAAGAAATCTTACAGCGTTTGGAGGCTGGCCCCCGCTGGCCTACCCAGCGACTGTCTTTGAGAACCTATCGATGGGTGGCCGCTTCAGTTTTTGCTCTCAATATCGGCCTGCTTTGCCTGCAAGGATTCTTTATCTGGGAGCGGCATCAGAATACTTCGCATCCATCAGTGTTACTCAATTCTCAAGAGATGAGATATTTGTAACAGACAAATTCTTGAGATAAGTCGACAGCCGTTTTGCAAGTCTGGGCTATATAGGTGTGTTCACTGCTCTATATAAATTGGCTCAGCATTTAGAAAGGAAAGTGCGAATCTCACTAGAATCACGTTCAACTCCCAGTTTTTCAAAGCTGTCTAAAGCTTCTTGTGCCAATTTTTTCGCTCGTAGAACATTACCTCTCTCCATTTCTAAGCGCGCGTAAGAATATTTACAACATGCCACTCTACGTCGATCTTTATTGCCTTCGGCAACACGGATACACTTTTTCAATAATCTTTCAGCTTTATCAAATTCTCTTTGCTTGACTGCAATAGTTGCTAACCAGCTTTGAATATTTACTTCAAAGCGTAGCCAGTTAATGTCTTCTGCTTGCTTCAGGGCTTTCTGATATTGCCTCTTAGCCAAGTCATATTGCTTTTGCCGATATTTAACTTCGGCACTATAGTACAGATACCTGATTTCAGAACGGCACTGCTGTAGATCGTTGAGATTAGCTTTATTTGTTAGTTTTTTATAGGTTTCAAACCAGTGATATGCTTCTTCATATCTACCTTGCCTTATTCGAAGCACAGCTATATTTTCAGCTAAGACATATTGCGCAGAAAGGTTTGCATGCTCTCTTAATTTCCATGCTTCTTTCTGAAGTTTATCTGCCTCTTCTAAATTTTGGGGTGACTCTTTCAAAATGAGTGTCCATGCTTTCGCTGTTGTTGCCTCTACGAAATTTTCCCAGTTCGCGTGTCTTTGTGATTCCTCGATTAACCAGTTGAGCCAATATAGACGATCATCCCAATATCCGTAGAGACTGGCGCATTTATTTAAACAACGCCAGATATTTTTGACATCTTCATATCGATTACGTCCAGCGCACCAGTCAAGCACTTCCAAGAAATTCTTCCACTCTCGATCTATCCGATCATATTGCTTATGCCATTCTCCCCAGTCATCTCCGCCATATTTCTGAGCAAAGGTCGTATACCAATTTAGCCAACGTTCACGTGCTTCTTCCTCGAACAACTTATTTGTATTAAGCTCTGCTAAAGCATATTCGCGAGTTGGTGGGAGAACCATGCATCGACCATCTTTCTGACGTATTAGAGAAAGCTGCTGAAGTTGCTCAAGGGCTAATCTAATCAATGATTTTGATTTTCCACTCAACCCGGCAACCTCAATCAGAGAATCTAGAAAAGGCGATTTTCTAAAGATTGCGATTGATATTAAAGCATAGTAAGCCGGCTTTTCTCTTATTTCATCAATCTCTTTCTGAAATAGAAATTGTGCTAAATCACCATCCTCTGATCTTAGCTCTTGCAGTAATATCTCGACATTAGAATCAAAACTATATGATAGCAGACCAATTGCGTACATAATTACAAGTGGAATACCCCCAGAAGCCTGATGAAGAACTTTTGCTTCATTATTAGTTAAAGTTAAGTTTCTCTCTTCAGTTTGTTGATTTATTAAAGCTAAACTATCATCCTCGGGCATGCTATCCAGACGTATATCTGCATGTATAACCCTTCTTTCTCGCGTAGTAATCACTGATTTGACAGTTCCCGGCAGAGATTTCAGGAAGGCTACTACTTTGTCTTTCTCTTCATCATCAAGAGTTTCATAATTATCCACTATAAGCAGAGTTTTCTTTTTCCTGAATACCTGCTTTACGCACTCAAAACGTCTTGTGCCAGCTTCCTGAATAATAGAGGGCTCATCAAGAGTCAAAGAAATCTCTTGACAGATATCGCCTAGAGTTCGATGGGTTTCCATACGACTAACGATGCCACTTGGTAGAAGATTTCTCTCCTTAGCGGAAACGAAGATTATCGCATCAAATTTTGGTATATCGACGGATTCGTTTTCATCTCTATTTCCCAAGCAGCGATATGCAGCTTCTAAAACTAAAGCTGTTTTGCCAATACCACCTATTCCATCTACAGTGATTAAAGGATAGGCGTGATCTTCAGAAAGATACTGTAAAAGGCGATTTAAATCTTTTTTTCGGCCAATAAATTTATTTGTCTGTGCTGGCAAATTATGAAGAACTGGAGACTTTGCGCCTAGATTAATCAGTTCCCGTGATGTTTCCTCTTCAAGTGTCGATAGTCGATTGGCGAGACCATCAACACGTTCTACGAGTTTTTTATCTGTAGTAGCCTCAAAGCGTGATTGCTGCTCAACTAAAAATTTTCGTAGTGCGCCATTTTTACCCCTACCCTTTCCACCAATTTCAAACTTTTTGTATACCTCTGCCATTCTCCTTAAGCAGGCTGAAACATTAATTTCTAGCTCTGAGGAAATTTCTTGATGACTCTTATTCTGAAGAATTCGACGTAAAAAGACTTCTTCTTGTTCTTGCGTTAGCCCATATGTACTAGAAACTCGACGAAGAAAGTTAGCAGAAAACATAACCTAGCGCGACTCCAATCTGTTTGCAGAGGTTTCAAATTCGATTATATGAGCCTACTGATTCAGTAATGTCGTTTTTTATAAGGAATACCACTCGTTTTTCGAATATAAACCTCATATAACCTCATATAAAGTCATCATGGATAATGTAAACATCGAAGAATTAATTGCGAAGGAGCGTCTTCGCCAAGCTCAATACAGTTTCAATCTTGCTTTTGTTATGACAACCGCGTTCGCGTGTGTTGGTTTAGCCGGTATAGGATTATTCCTAAAGGGAAAATCTACAGAGGGAATTATTTCAGCGACAGGTGGCACAGTGGCATCTGTTCGCTGTCTTCAAATGGCTAAGGATGCTAATGATCGACTCGATATGCTGAGACAGAAAAGGAAAGGTAAAGAATGATGTTAGTCTGGGCGCATCTAACGGGTGGGGGAGATGATCGGAACCGCTAGAGAATGATGAGCAAACAGGATGTCAAACCGCTGATTTACCCAAGCCACTCGTAAATACAACAGATGATTAAGCCCCGGCTCACTCCAGCGCATACCAACCCCCTTGGTGGTGTAGAAAACTTTTGCGAGTCTCAAATGGGTCAGCTCACATGGTCAAAATAAAGGCTGTAACCCATTGCCTTCGTAGAAATTCAGTCCAAAAGCTCAAAACTGGCTCAAGATGAGAATCCTTGATTTATAAGGGTTTCAGGAGTTTTCTGCACCACCAAGACCAACCCCTTTGAACCGCTGAGTGATCAGCCACTTACATGCACTCTCGACCATCCCAGAACCAATTGGTAGGCCCCATCATTGCTTACCGATTGACCCAAATGAGTCGGCAGGAGGTAGAAGCGATGCTGGGATTACAGCTGCAAGACACCCGATTTTATCAGGAAGTCAAGGAAGAAGGTCGTCAAGAGGGTCGCCAGGAAGGCCGCCAGGAAGGCCGCCAGGAAGGCATCGCTCAGGAGCGGGCGTTAGTAGTTCGTCAGCTGAATCGCAAAGTTCGGACGCTGCCCGAAGTAGTTTTATTGAAAGTTCAGCAGCTGTCTTTGGGGCAGCTGGAAGATTTGGGCGAAGCGCTATTGGAGTTTAACGAGTTAACAGATTTGGAAGATTGGTTGAGTCAATTGCGATGGTCGAAGACCGGTCCAAAAAGACCATCGCAGCTCAATAAGAACTCGGTCGCATCCCGCTAGCTGAGCTTGTAGAGGATACGACCGAGCAAAATCTGAAAGAGGGTGTTATGAGATATCCCTCACTAAATTTGGCGGCTCAGACCTTATGATTTCAGATCAAAGCGATCAAGGTTCATTACCTTGTCCCAAGCTGCCACAAAATCATGTACAAACTTCTGCTGTGAGTCCTCACATCCATAGACTTCTGCGATTGCTCTTAGCTGAGAGTTTGAACCAAAAATCAGGTCAACCCGGGTGCCGGTCCACTTGAGGTTGCCCGTTTTGCGATCGCGCCCCTCAAACACGTCTTCTGCGTCTGAGACTGCTTTCCAGGTTGTGCCAAAGTCGAGCAGATTCACAAAGAAATCGTTGGTGAGTGTCTCGGGTCGCTGGGTAAAGACCCCGTGTTTGGCGTCGCCTGCGTTTGCCCCCAAGACACGCAAACCGCCCAACAGAACCGTCATCTCCGGCGCACTCAGGGTCAGCAACTGTGAGCGATCCACCAGCAGCTCCTCAGCAGAGACAGCCTGTTCACCGCTGAGGTAGTTGCGGAAGCCATCCGCCTTGGGTTCGAGGGGGGCGAAGGACTCAACATCCGTTTGCTCCTGAGACGCATCCATGCGGCCCGGTGTGAAGGGAACCGTCACATCTTGACCCGCATTTTTCGCCGCCTGCTCAACCCCGGCACAGCCAGCCAGAACGATCAGATCCGCGAGCGAAACCCGCTTTCCGCCAGACTGCGAGCTGTTAAACTCGCTTTGGATGCCCTCAAGCGTCCGCAGCACCGTTGCCAGCTGCTCTGGCTGGTTAACGTCCCAATCCTTTTGCGGCGCGAGCCGAATCCGGGCACCGTTTGCCCCACCGCGCTTGTCAGAATCACGGTAGGTCACCGCCGATGCCCAGGCCGTCGAGACCAGTTGGGAAACAGACAGTCCCGAGGCTAGAATTTTGCCCTTGAGGGTGGCGATGTCTTGATCATTCACCAATTCATGATCGACAGCGGGGATAGGATCTTGCCAGATGAATGCTTCCTCAGGGACCTCCGGGCCAAGATAGCGCGATCGCGGTCCCATGTCGCGATGGGTCAGCTTATACCAGGCCTTGGCGAACGCCTCCGCAAACTCATCCGGGTGATCGTGGTAGCGCCGCGCAATTGGCTCGTAGAGGGGGTCCATTTTCATGGCCATGTCTGCTGTGGTCATCATCGGGGCATGTCGTTTCGACGGATCGTGCGCGTCGGGTACCGTATCTGCACCAGCGCCTTTCTTAGGTGCCCACTGCCAAGCGCCAGCGGGGCTCTTCACTCGCTCCCAATCATATTTGAACAGGGTTTCGAGATAGCTGTTGTCCCACTGCGTCGGCGTGGGGGTCCAGGCACCTTCGATACCGCTGGTAATGGCATCCACACCAACGCCGGATTTAAAGGTGCTCTTCCAGCCCAGGCCCTGCTCTACAATACTGGCACCCTCGGGTTCGGCACCTACATGGGCTGCATCGCCCGCACCATGGCATTTGCCAAAGGTATGTCCGCCCGCAGTCAGCGCAACGGTCTCCTCATCGTTCATCGCCATGCGCCCAAAGGTCTCGCGAATGTCGCGCCCTGAGCCAACCGGATCGGGTTCACCATTTGGCCCTTCTGGATTCACGTAGATGAGGCCCATTCGAACAGCCGCGAGGGGATTTTCCAACACGCGATCGCCGCTGTAGCGCTTGCCACTGTAGTCGTTATCGCCATGCCATGTGGTCTCAGAGCCCCAATAGATGTCTAACTCTGGCTCCCAAACGTCCTCGCGCCCGCCAGCAAAGCCAAGCGTCTTGAAGCCCATTGACTCAAGCGCGCAGTTACCAGCAAAGATCATCAGGTCGGCCCACGAAATTTTCTGGCCGTATTTCTGCTTGATCGGCCACAGCAGCATACGTGCCTTGTCGAGGTTGGCGTTGTCGGGCCAGCTGTTGAGGGGCGCAAACCGCTGGTTGCCGGTGCCCGCGCCGCCGCGACCGTCACCGATACGGTACGTGCCCGCGCTGTGCCAGGCCATCCGAATGAGGAGGGGGCCGTAGTGGCCATAGTCGGCTGGCCACCAGTCCTGGGAGGTGGTCATCAGCTCAAAAATGTCGGCCCGCAGGGCGGCCAAGTCAAGGGTTTTGAACTCCTCAGCGTAGTCAAATGTCTCACCCATAGGATTGGTCTGAGGCGAGTGCTGATGGAGGATGTTTAGATTCAACTGATTTGGCCACCAGTCTTGGTTTAAGGTCCCCCCACCCGCGGCGGATTGTTGAGGGCTGCCGATAAAGGGGCAACCGCTGGCGCTGTTGACAATACCCGGCGTTGCAGCCTGTGACGCACCCGTTTCATGCTTTGTCGTGTTACTGGATTCTAAGACAGATAATACCGCCCGCCAGATTTCCATTAGCTTATCGCTCATTGGAAAGGGGCATTTCATTTGTCTACTCGTCATAA
>JBCDDJ010000337.1:0-7266 GCA_039180385.1 Cyanobacteria bacterium P01_G01_bin.38
GGCTGTCCCCGTAGGGCTGACCCGCAGATGAATACAGTTCTAGAACCCTCAACAGAATGGGACATTGGAAATTTCCTCCTTAAATTCAAGCTAATCACAACTCAATGCATGTCAGATCTATTTTCTCCACCGTTTACTCCCGTTGCAAATAAGCAAAGCCATTGTCTTTAAGGCAATTTAGCAATTCGAATAATTTCTTGAGCCGATAAGTTCGTGGGGCGAGGGCTTCCTGGGATAAATTGGCATCCAAGTCTGTCAGCATGGCAGAGGTTTCACTCAAGATCATTTCGTTAAATAAGGCGATAAACATACTGCGGGTTGTGCTGGTGAGTCTAATGAGGGGTAACTCTACCATCGCATCATCTACTTGGATTGAGGTGGGTTGAGAATGCCCCACTTGGGCAAAGTCCGAGTGGGCCAACCACTCATAAAGGGTATCTACCATACGTATGCCGTGGGGGGTATGGCCGTCATCTGGGTAGAAGGTAACACTGAGCATGGGAGGTTCCCTCCAAATTTATAATGGGGAAAAGGTGGACTGTGGAATATTTTCGGCGAATGTGATGCCTGATTCCTTCAACTTGTATTGACTGGGTTGAGAAATAATATTGGCGCTGACAACACCGATGACAGTGCCTTGTTCAATAATGGCAGTGGTTTCTTGACCGTATAAATATTGGGTCTTGATTTCGATATGGGGCATATCTGTTATGCCAACTGTCGTTTGCGCAATGACGATGGTCTGAGAATTGAAGTGTTGGTGAATGTCCTCAATGATTCGCTGAACTTTTTGCACCTCAGAGGTGTTAAGGATTTTAATGTCTCCTTTCTCATCGTTACCGTAAGTTTCGCGGCACTGGATTTCTTGGGCAATCAGTTCTTTAATGACCCAACGCTTCAAGTCTCTGTGACGCTTTAAAGCACTAATGAGTTTATCTTCATCTGATGGACGTTCCATATTAACCTTGGCAGGGCCTATCAGATTATACGAGGCAAATCGGACAGGGTTGCCCCCTCAAGTCTGACTGTACTTTGCGTTACAGAATGGGGGCTATCTATACAAATATACTCATTGCAAAATTTTGATAGTAGTGGGCACTCTCACAGATCTTGATAGGATTAGGGTTTACCCGTTAACAAAACTTTTTTGGGGGCAATCGATAAACATGGAACTTAATAAATTGAAAACATCAGCACCAGCCGCTTCTTTACGTATCAACGGTGAGCGCCTGATGCAGACCCTGACTGACGTTGCTGCCATCGGAGCCTTGCCCAACGGCGGTGTGCGTCGATTGGCCTTTAGCCCCGAAGATGTTCAGGCGCGCAATCGGATGCAGCGCTGGATGGAAACCGCTGGCATGACCGTGACGATTGACACGGCGGGCAATATGATTGGCCGATACCCGGGTCGCTTTCCCCACGCACCAGCCCTGGCAACGGGCTCCCATTTAGATACCGTTCCCAACGCAGGTATTTATGACGGTGTATATGGCGTACTGGCCGGGCTGGAGGTGGCGCGCACCCTCCACGAGCAGGGCCTCCAGCTCGATCACTCCCTGGAGGTGATTGTCTTTGCCGATGAAGAACGGACGATGATTGGCAGCAAGGCGATGACGGGCCAAGCCAGTCTAGATCCTGAGTACTATGCTCACCCCCACTACGCGCCGATGGAGCCAAGCTTGAGTAACATCGGGGGCGACTGGGCGCAGCTACCTGCGGCAAAACGCGAACTCGGTAGCCTGGCTGCCTTTGTTGAGCTGCATGTAGAGCAAGGCCCTGTTTTAGAGTCGGCAGGAAACCCCATTGGCCTGGTGACGGGCATTGTGGGGCAGCGGCGATATGTGATCACCCTTGAGGGGCAGGCCAGTCATGCGGGTACAACGCCCATGTCGATGCGTCAGGATGCTCTGGTGGCGGCGTCTCAGGTGATTTTGGCGGTCAATCGTATCGGCTGTACCCAGGATGGTAACCTGACCGGCGATCAGGTGGCGACGGTGGGGGCGATGAAGCTGTCTCCGAACGTGGCGAATACGATTCCTGGGCAGGTGGAGATGACCCTGGATATTCGAGACTTGTCGAATGCATGTTTAGATCAGATGCTGGCAACGTTGGAGGAGGAGATCGGTGCGATCGCAACCACCACCCAAACCCGCATTCACCTCAAACGCCAGCTCCGCAATGAGCCAGTGCCGGTTAACTCCCACATTTACAACACCATTGCGCAGGTGTGTGACGACTTAGGGTTCAAGGCCCACTCACTCCCCAGTCGCGCCAGCCACGATGCCCAAATCATCGCCAGCATCACCGACATGGGCATGATCTTTGTCCCTAGCGAAGCCGGGATTAGCCATTCCGAGACCGAATACACCTCTCCAGAACACTGCATTCAGGGCGCTAACGTGTTGTTGCATACGCTTTTGCAACTCGACAAGCACTATCGTTGTTCAGATGAGCGAGAGGTCGCTGCGGCAACGGCTCAGGTTAAGTGATAGCAATCTAAAATTTTGTTGATCATTTTTGAAATCCAAAGCAAATGTTGATACGGTCCAAGATTAAAGCAGGTTAAGCAATTATGGCGGTCAGCGCAGATAGACCAGTATCTTCAGAGCAGACTTCCTCGGCAAGTGCCCAGGAGCTATCCCAGGCGGCAGCCGGGGTCTCTCTGCGGTCGGTCACCAAGCAATATGGCCCCGTCACCGCCATTGAAAACATGACTCTAGATATCCCAGCCGGGATTTATTGTTGTCTGCTAGGGCCGAGCGGATGTGGTAAAACCACAGCGCTGCGAATGATCTCGGGCCACGAGTCAGTCACCAGCGGCCAGGTGTTTATTGGCGATAGCTGCGTCAATGACCTGCCCGCTGCCAGGCGCAACACCGCCATGATGTTCCAAAACTATGCGCTATTTCCCCATAAAACCGTCTGGCAAAATGTCGAGTTTGGCTTAAAAATGCGGCGGGTGCCGGTGAAAGAACGCCGGGAACGGGTGGCGGAGATTTTAGAACTGGTGGGGTTGAGCCACACGGCTGAGCGTAAACCTGATATGCTCAGCGGCGGGCAACAGCAGCGGATTGCCCTGGCCAGGGCTTTGGTTAATCGGCCTCAAGTACTGATGCTAGATGAGCCCCTCAGTGCCCTGGATGAAAACCTGCGGGTGCGAATGAGAGGAGAGCTGCGCAAGATCCAAAAACAGTTTGGACTCACTTTTATCCAAGTCACCCACCATGTCGAAGAAGCATTTTCCCTATCGGATCAAATCGTGGTGATGAACCACGGCCATATCGACCAGGTGGCGACGCCGACCCAGCTCTACAGCACGCCGACCTCCCAGTTTGTTGCCAAATTTATTGGTGACAACAATATCTTTGCGGGCAAGGTGATTCGCAGCGTTCCCCATGGAGACGCTGGCAAAGACATCATTGAGCTGGCAGTAGAGGGGTTGGGTTCGCTCTTTGCCGTGGGTCAAGGGGTGCAACCCGGCACTGAGGCAGCCTGCTGTATTCGTCCAGATCTATTACAGCTAGACACAGGGGACTTACCCACCGGCTTAATCAACGTCCCCATGAATGCTTTAACAGCCCGCATCACCCTGGTTGAGCTGACCGGCTATGTTACTCGCGTGGCCTTGCTCGCCGAAGCCACCGGGCAAAGTCTGCTGTATACCCTACGCACAGCAGATTGGAACAGCCTTGCACTGCAAGAAGGTCAAACCGTTTCGTTGAAATGGTCTGCCAGTGACTGTGTGTTTCTGGCCTATTAGGTGTTTTAGGAGCATTTCCTAAGATATTTGGCCAGTTTCTACCCTGCTGAGCCAGGGGCTGTATAGTTTACGTTGAAAACTTTTTTTAGGAATCACATCCATGGCTAAAATCACTCGTCGCAAGTTGCTCTACACCGGCTTGGCCGCGGGGGCTGCTGTTGCCACTACGCGATGTGCTAGCTCTTCTACAGAAGCAGAGGCCCCCGAGGGCACACCTAACAACCCTGCACCTGGCCCTGAGGTCAACACCAACCAGATCAAAGATGTCAAGCTGCGTCTGATCGGGACGGGGGTGTCTCAGATTAACGAAATTCGCGATAAGGCCCAAGAAGACCTGGGATTTAGTCTAGATATGCGGGCCTTGAGTACCGAAGAAAATAATCAGATCGCCATTACCCAGCCGGGTCAGTACGACATCTTTGACGGAGAATATTTCAGCCTGCCTTTGGTCGTCCCGTCTGGCAACCTTCTGCCAATTGACGTCACCAAAATCAAAAATTGGGACAAAATTGTTCCCTTCTTTACGACGGGTAAGTTTGACGGGATGCCCGTTGAAACTTCCCAGGGGACTGCGCCCTATAAGGTGATGTACCTGACGGGTCCAGATTCCACAGAGTTCTCCGCGACCCCCACCGATCACGCCACCCTGATTCCCTTCCAGTACAACGCCGACACTCTGGGCTATCGGCCTGACCTGGTGGGTCGCACGATTGAGACCTGGGGCGAGCTGTTCAACGAAGAGTTTCAAGGTAAGACCTCCATTCTGGATATTCCCCAAATTGGCATCATGGATGCGGCCATGGTGGCTGAGTCCTTGGGGCTAATGACCTTTGGCGACAAGGGCAATATGACCAGAGCAGAAATTGATCAGATTACAGACATTCTCAAAGAACAAAAGGCCAAGGGGCAATTCCGAGCCTTTTGGAAAACCTTTGATGAGTCAGTTAACCTGATGACCTCTGGTGAGGTGGTGTTGCAGTCAATGTGGTCTCCGGCGGTCACTGCCGTGCAGGCCAAGGGCATCGAGTGTATCTATGCTCCGCTGAAAGAAGGCTATCGCGGCTGGGGTGGCGGGGTTGGCCTGTCTAAGAATCTAGAAGGCATTCAGCTAGATGCCGCCTATGAATATCTAAACTGGATGCTAGAAGGCTGGGTCGGCGCATTCTTGGGTCGCCAGGGCTACTACAGCGCGGCCCCAGAGCTCTCTAAAGAGTTCATGTCACCGGAGGAGTGGGACTTTTGGTACGAGGGCAAGCCCGCTGCAGTAGACATGGTTGATCCGTTTGAGAATACGCTGGCTAAGGCTGGCGTGGTCCGCGATGGCGGGGCCTTTAAGGAGCGCTTTGGTAACATCGTCTGTTGGAATTCCACGATGGAAGAGAACACCTATCTCGTTCAGAAGTGGAATGAGTTTATTGCGTCTTAGGGAGATTTCCCGCTCAGGCCCTCACCCTAAATCCCTCTCCCACAATTGAGAGAGGGACTTTGATCGAAGCTAGCTTTTCTATGATAAGAGAACGCCTAAATGGTTGAAATCCATCCCATAGCGGGGCTTCGACTCCCCTTCTCCCAAAATTAGGAGAAGGGGCTGGGGGATGAGGGCCTTCAGAATTTGGCTCAACTCTGCAAAACCCCATGACTAAAACCTGGACAACCCTGAAACCCTATCTGCTAGCAACACCCCAGGCAATTGCCCTGGCCGTATTCCTGGTCTTTCCCATTGTCTTAATCGGGGTAGTAAGCTTCTGGGAATTTAACGGGTACTCCATGCTCCCCGCCTTTACCCTGGACAACTATATTGGCATCTTCACCTCCGACGTAACCCTCAACACCTACCTCAACACTTTCAAATTTGTCGGCCTAGTCTGGCTGTTTACCCTACTGATTGGCTATCCAGTCGCTTATTTCCTCTCGTTTCATGTGCCCAAACTGCGCTGGCAGATATTGTTGTTTTTGATTTGCACCATTCCCTTTTGGACCTCTAACATCATTCGGATGATTTCCTGGCTGCCGCTGTTAGGTAAAGAAGGGTTAGTCAATCAAATCCTGCTGGGAGCTGGGCTTGTCAACCAACCGCTGGAGTTTTTGCTCTACTCAGATTTTGCTGTGGTGTTGGGGATGGTACACCTCTACATCATTTTTATGATCGCCCCGATTTTTAACAGTCTGATGCGCATCGATCGCACCCTGATCACCGCCGCCGAAGACATGGGTGCCTCTGGGTTTGAGGTATTTAAAGAAGTAATTTTGCCGCTATCTGCACCGGGGATTGCCATTGGCTCGATCTTTATCGTCACCCTGGTGATGGGTGAGTTTGTCACCGTGCGCTTAATGGGGGGCGGTCAAGCAGCCTCTATCGGTAAGCTGATTCAGACCCAAATTGGCAGTTTGCAGTATCCCCTCGCCGCCGCAAATGCCATAGTGCTGCTGGCAGTCACGTTGCTGCTGGTGATTTCAATTTTGCGCGTCGTCAATATTCGGAAAGAATTGTAGTGCGTAGGTAATGGGTAGGGAAGGAGGGGGAGGGTGAGAAGGGTGATGGCTCTTTTCCATCTCCCCCATCTCCGCGTATTACTTCCCCATCTCCCCCATCCTCCCCTGCTCCCCCTCTTCCCCCTCTCCCTCCTCTCCCTCCACCCTCTAACCCCCTTTTCCCTATCCCCCACTCTTCATTAGCTCATGAAAAAGAGATCGCTGTCCTTTTACTTACTCGCCGCTTTCTTCGCCCTATTCATCCTTTTCCTCTACGGCCCGATGATCACCATCTTCATCCTGTCGCTGCAAGGGCCGGACGGGACGCTGACCTTTCCGGTGCGGAGCTTTGGGGTTTACTGGCTGGGGCAGGTGTTTCAAGAGCAGCGGGTGGGTAGTTTTGTTGAGCCGTTTCAGCGATCGCTAGTGTTGGGGGGCATTGTCACGGTGCTGGTGGCGAGTATGTCGGTGCTGGCGGCGATGGCATTTCGGCTACGGTTTAAGGGCTCAACGGTGTTGTTTTATCTGAGTATTGCCAGCCTGATTGTGCCGAGTATCTTGATTTCCCTGGGGCTGGGGGTAATGTTCCAGGTGATGGGCTGGCCCACGAACTGGTTTAGCTCTGGCCTGGGGGCCCACCTGACCTGGACGCTGCCGATTGCGTTTTTGATTATGCTAGGTATTTTTAATCGCTTTAACCCGGCTTACGAGGAGGCGGCTAAAGACCTGGGGGCCGATGACATCAAGACGTTCTGGGAAATTGTGCTGCCGCTGGTTGCGCCCAGTATTGTGGGGGTTGGGTTACTGACCTTTACCCTGTCCTATGACGAGTTTACGCGGACATCTCTCGTTTCTGGACAAGACAATACATTGCCACTGGAGATCTTTGGCATGACCACCAATGTGACCTCCCCAGCCCTCTATGCGGTGGGAACGTTGACGACGCTGTTTTCGTTTAGTTTGATTGCGATCGCATACATCCTCTATCGCCAATTCTCCCAACGTCAGCGGGGGTAGGGGTCAAACAAACGGAC
>JBCDDJ010000338.1:0-7255 GCA_039180385.1 Cyanobacteria bacterium P01_G01_bin.38
CCCCGTCCCAGCCGTATAGCGGCCCGCCTCATCGACCAGAACAATGGGCTCAATCCCATGCTCCTGAGCTGCAAAAAAGTCTTCGGGGCCGTGGGCCGGGGCGCAGTGGACCAGGCCGGTCCCGGAGTCGGCGGTGATGTCATCCCCCGAGGCGATGACTGGGTTTGTTTGATCAAACAGGGGATGGGTATAGCTTGAACCCGCCAATTCTTCACCTGTGAGGGCGGCCTTGACGGTGAGCGCCGTGTCAAACAGCTGAGACAGTCGCTCCACCGCGTCAGCCGCTACCAGCACGTATTTGGGCGACTGGGGCTGGACTGCTTGGAAGCCTTCGACCACGGCGTACTTTAGGTCGGGCTTGCCCCGAGTGAACTGGTTTGAGACCAGGGTCCACGGGGTCGTCGTCCAGATGGCCAGGCCTAGATCGTCGCGGTAGTCTTTTAAGCTGGCCTGGGCAGTGTCGGAGAGGGTTGCGATCGCAAACACCACATACACACTGCGCGAAACATGATTGTCGGGATACTCCAGCTCGGCCTCAGCCAGCGCCGTCAGAGAGCTGGGGCTCCAATACACCGGCTTTAGTCCGCGATAGATATGGCCGTTTTCGACCATTTTGCCAAACACATCCAGCTGAGCCGCCTCATACTCAGGCTGTAGCGTTGCATAGGGATGATCCCAATCGCCCCAAACCCCAAATCGCTTGAACCCTGTACGCTGCTTGTCAATCGTCTCCGTGGCAAATTCCCGTGCTTTTTGCCGCAGACTCAGGGGCGTCAGCTTGGCCCGCTCTTCCTTTTTGACCGTTTGCAGCACCTTGAGCTCAATCGGCAGACCGTGGCAGTCCCAACCGGGCACATAGCGCACCTTGCGACCTTTGAGTAGCTGATACTTGTTGATAATGTCTTTGAGAATTTTGTTGAGGGCGTGACCCATGTGCAGGGGGCCGTTGGCATAGGGCGGCCCATCGTGCAGTACAAATAACCCACCCGGATTTTCTTGGGAAAGCGTTTCGTAAATGTGGTTCTCGGTCCAAAAGGATTGCAGTTCGGGCTCACGCTTGACGGCATTGGCCCGCATGCTGAACTCGGTTTTGGGCAGCAGAACCGTCTCTTTGTAGCTTTTGGTTTCAGTCACGACAGCATCAACAAAATAGTTGTAATAAGGGTATCAACTTACAGCAATCAGCCTCCAGCCATTCTGCCTTAGAAACTTGATTAGCTTCAAGGTGCATATGATCTTTAGAACTTATGCTGTATGCTTTTGCGAAGTCCGCGGTACTAAAGCGTAATCTTCGACGTCACAGCCCCAGGGTATGTCTCACCAGCTCACACCCAACCGCCAGCGCAGCCTGTCGGGTGTCGTAAACCTCACCATCGTTGAGTACTGTCAGCTCCGGCGTGATCACCCAACATCGATAGCCCAGCCAAGGGGTATAGTCAATGCCGACTACCCAACCTGGGAATGCTAGAAGCTGCACCAGCCTACTTTTCATCATCACCGTCTAGAAAAGATAAATCCTAGAAAATACAAATCCCGACAACCTAAGCCCCTCACCTACCTAGCCATCTCTCTGCCCCACTCCTTATTACCCACTACCCTCTACCCCTCCCAATCTTAATAAATTCTATTGTAGCGGTTAAAGTAGTTCAGGTATACTATACTGGCCTTGACGAATCTTTAACCATGCGTCAAGATCCTTTTTCTCCATCCTTCTAGCCCCTAGTTCTTTTAGCTCTTTTACGAGGTCCCTATGGCAGCCGCAAACTCATCGCCCGAAAAGCAAAAGGCTCTGAGCCAGGTGCTTAACCAAATTGAGCGCAATTTTGGTAAGGGCTCTATCATGCGGCTGGGGGAAGCCAATCGCATGCAGGTCGAGACGATCCCCACCGGAGCATTGGTCTTGGATATCGCCCTCGGTGGGGGGTTGCCCAAGGGGCGCGTGATCGAAATCTACGGGCCAGAAAGCTCGGGTAAGACGACGCTGGCGCTGCATGCGATCGCAGAAATCCAAAAACAGGGCGGCATTGCCGCCTTTGTCGATGCGGAGCACGCCCTAGACCCGGTCTACGCAAAGGCCCTGGGGGTTGATATTGAGAACCTGCTGGTCTCCCAGCCGGATACGGGGGAGATGGGCCTGGAAATTGTCGATCAGCTGATTCGTTCCGCCGCCGTCGATATTATTGTGATTGACTCGGTCGCCGCCCTCACCCCCCGCGCCGAGATCGAGGGGGAAATGGGCGATACCCACGTGGGTTTACAGGCCCGACTGATGAGCCAGGCTCTGCGTAAAATCACCGGCAACATTGGCAAATCGCAGTGTACAGTGGTGTTCTTAAACCAGCTGAGACTCAAAATTGGGGTCACTTATGGTAATCCAGAAACCACCACAGGGGGGAATGCTCTTAAGTTTTACGCCTCGGTCCGCCTAGATATTCGCCGTATCCAAACGCTGAAAAAAGGCAATGAGCAGTACGGCATCCGTGCAAAGGTCAAGGTCGCTAAAAATAAAGTAGCTCCGCCGTTTCGCATTGCTGAGTTTGACATTCTCTTTGGTCAAGGCATTTCTACCCTGGGCTGCTTGGTCGATTTGGCCGAAAGCACTGGCGTCATCAATCGCAAAGGCTCCTGGTACAGCTACGACGGCGACAATATTGGTCAGGGCCGTGACAATACCATTCAACGTCTGCAAGAAGATGCCGACTTTGCCGTTTTGATCGAAAAGCTAGTCAAAGAAAAGTTAGATCTCTATCAACCTCCGGTGGCCGTTGGCGATGACGAAGGCGATGACGGAGGCGATGACGCCTAAAAAAATTGCCTAAAAAAATCCCCCGGTTTGCCGCACAAGGTTACCGAGGGATCCATCGCTAATAGGCTTTTGTTGAAAGGGTGTAGGAGAGCTGTCTAAGCAAACCTACGCGTGCAGCAAAACGTACTTGCTGATGACTGCATTATGTTACGGACATTGTCCCCCTGCCCACCACGGCTTTAGTAAATTTACGCGGTCTTTACTGAACCCATCACCGCTGTCGTAACTTAATGAAGATACTTGGGAATCTATAGGATTAACCGTAAGCCTGTGCAAGGTCCGAGAATTTAGAGACTGATGTACACTGCCGACAGCGGCTGTTCTCTGTTTTTTCAGTATTTTCCTGATAAATTTTTATGCGCGCTCGATATCCGTTTGCTTGTCTGGGTGCTCTAGCACTCTCAACCTTGCCCCTGGCACGACCATTCTCAGGGATGCCTTCTCAGCTCACAGCACCCCTCCGGATCAACGCAGTCTATGCCCAAATTGGCCCCGCAGCGACCGACTCAGCGGACCCCGAAGATGCAGACGCAGTGGCAGAGCCGGAGGCTCCGACTTCGGCAGACGAACCTGGGGCTCCAAATCCTGAAGACCCGGATGCAGTCGTGGAGCCAGAGGCGTCAGAACCGCTGGATGAAGCCAGCCAACGGCTGATCGAGGGGCTGCAGCAATACGAACAAGGGGACGCCGCCGCGGCGCTGACCTCGGCTCAGCAAGCTTTAGAGCTGGCCCGAGGCAGTGACGATCGACTTAAAGAGAGTGCGGCTCTGACTATTTTGGGGCTGGCATCCCTGGGGCTAGAGCAATATCCTGAGGCCATCGACTACGGCCAGCAAGCCTTCACCCTCTTAGAAGACCTCGAAGACCCCCAGGGCCAGGTGGTTTCTTTGAATATCCTGGCCACGGCCCATCAGCTGCAAGGGCAGCTAGATCAGGCGGTTGACTACGCCCAGCGAGCGTTCACCGTAGCTCAAGACAATGGCTTTGCCTCGGGGGCCCTCAATGCACTCAATATCTTGAGCGTGAGCTATCGCGATTTAGGACGATATTCCGAAGCGATTGAGACGGCCCAGGAGGCGCTTAACCTTGCCCGTGAGATTAACGACGCCCCCTCAGCGGTGAATGCCTTGAACGTGCTGGGCTCGTCGCTGCTAGTACTTGAGCAGTATGAACCGGCCTTGCAAACCAGCCAGGGAGCCGTCGAGATCGCCAGCCAGATTGGAGATCGCCGGGGTGAGGTCACCGCCCTGAGCAATCTCGGGGTGGCCCAGTCTAAGTTGGGGCTAACCGAGGATGCGATCGCAACCAGCACCGCCGCCCTCACCCTGGGCACCGAGCTCGAGGATGTTGAAACTCAACTGGCTGCTTTATACACCCTGGGCCAGACCCACCACAATGCCCAAGCCTATGACCAGGCCCTTGAGTTTTATCAACAGCACCTGACCCTCAGTCGCGAGATTGGCTTTCCAGGGGCTGAGCTACAATCGCTGCTCGGCCTGGGGACTGCCCATCTAGACGCCGAGCAATATGACGATGCGATCGCCTCCTTTGAAACCCTGCTGAGCCTGGCCCGCGATCGCAACCAGTTAAGCTTTCAAACCCTGGGTCTAACGGGGCTAGGGCTGGCCCATGCTGGTCTCGAAGACTACAGTAGCGCCAGCCAACAGCTCGAAACCGCCCTACCGATCACCCGCCAAATCGGCGATCAGCGGTCTGAGTACACCGTGCTCAATCTACTGGCCAGGGTTTACCAAGCTTTGGGCGATACCCCTAAAGCCGAAGAGTACGCAGCCCAGGCCACCACCCTTAGAGAAGCTGCCGAGTCTGAAGCCCCAGAGTCTGAAGCCCCAGAGTCTGAGTAAAGGGAGGTAGTGGGTCTTAGGTAGAGAGTGGAGAGTATGAGCACCACCACCCACTACCGTTCGGCTGAGCGCCCTTTGGCTTGAGCTCAGGTCGAAAGCTCACATCGAAGCCCACTACCCCCACCAATACCCCTGAAATCTTGACATAGCAAGGATTGAAATCTTGCCGTAAGGGCTTTTATTTAGTTTATTATGGACACTGAGATATTATGCTCGGCGGTTTAATGCGTTCAATTTCGATTGGCAGGCGATGCTCCGACTCAATAATTCTCTGTAATGTCTAAATTTACATGGAGTGTTTCATGTCAATCTACGTAGGCAACCTCTCCTATGAGGTCACCGAAGAAGACCTGCAATCTGTTTTCGCAGAATATGGCACGGTCAAGCGAGTTCAAGTACCGACCGATCGAGAAACGGGTCGCAAGCGCGGTTTTGCGTTTGTTGAATTGTCTGCTGAGACCGAAGAAGAAGCCGCCATCGAGGCCCTTAATGGTGCCGAGTGGATGGGCCGCGAAATGCGCGTTAACAAAGCTCGCCCTCGGGAGCAAAAGTCAGGGGGGGGTGGCAATCGCCGCTACTAAGTATCGCTAAGTATCGTCATCACCTACATCAATTGACTAATATAGCTGGTTGATACTAATCGTCTGAATATATGTCTAGCGGTGTTAAATTTTATTTGACCCGCTAGACATTTCGATTGGAGTCGTTTAGCTTTTTGCTGTTCATTTATTTTTGCTGTTCATTTATTTAGGAGAAAACGTCCATATGGCCCAAGTTATCATTGGCGAAAACGAAGGCATCGAGTCTGCCCTTCGTCGATTTAAACGCCAGGTTTCGAAGGCTGATATCTTTTCAGATCTCAAGAAAAACCGCCATTTCGAAACACCTATTGAAAAGGAAAAGCGCAAAGCCATTGCTCGCCGCAAGAAGCGTCGCTTTCGTTCCCAGTCTTAAGCCTCCTGACGGAGGCAATTTTAAGCACAAAAATATGACCTGGTTTGTAGAAGGCCAGCTGCAAAACATATGTCGCAGCTGGCCTTTTTGCAGGTCAGAACGGCAAAAAAAAGGATGCCCTGAGACACCCTGTAACTGGTTATTTAGGATAAAGTTTGAAAACGCACAACCCACTTGGTCGGCTAGGCTCGCCCGGTTAACCCAACCTTTAATGACCGGTCAATCTACAGAGAACACATCATCCATAATGACCGGTCAATCTACAGAGAACACATCATCCATAATGGCGACTAGCCAGACCTGTGCGGAAGCCCGTACACTCAAAGTAACCCTCAACCGTGAAGAACTAGTGAAGACACATCACGGCTTTCATCTATGGTAAGTATTGAAGCTATTCAAGGTGAGTCCTGGGTCAATGTTCAATATTCGGGTTTGGTGAGTAAGTTCGCTGCGCTAGTGAATGGAGAAGTTGCTACCTCACTACCTCACCGCCTCACCTGACCGAATTTTTAAGCTTGATGCAGTATTCTAAGCAAAATTAAGCGACCCGAGGCAGTGTCTGCCCACAGGATAACCTCATCCGCTCAGCAATGAGGGCCTTCCAGGTTTCGCCTTCGACCACACCCAGCTCTGGCAAACGGTGAATGGACTGATAGCGTTTGACTTGGATAACCAGATGGAGGTCAAAGATACCGTTAATGGGCGTAGCCACACCCAGCTGAGCGAGCATTTGCTGAAGGGACCATACCGTTGCGCCGCAGCTGCCTAGCCCCAAGATAGGTAGCATGTCAGCGCCGTTTAACAAAAACTCCCAAGTCTGTAAGCCCACCACACCATCAACCGATAAGAAGGCCACACCCTGCAGATATTTCACAGTCTGGGTCAGCGTGCTATCAAAGCAGCCGGTTATCTTCACATGGCCAGCCTCGCGGCCAAACTCTGCAAAACGCTGATTAATACGACGCTGCAATACCTCAACCGCATGCCCCTGAGCACCCTGCTTAAGGTTGGGATAGTCAGCTAGTGATAAGTAAGCTTGTCCCATGTTCGCCTGTTATACGCAATTACGAACAAGTGTAATTGTAAGGCTTTGGGTGCAAAAGTTAAAAAAAACTTTTATTTAGAAATTTTGCTTAGCAGTCGGCAAAATAAAATTTTTTATCTAGAAACACTCGCAGTTTTTAGTAGCCTTCTCCACAGCCTTCCAGGGCAGATCTCTAAGAAAGCCCTCCAGTGTAGATCTCCGAGCAAGGCTAACGATGGGTTGCCACAATTGAGTGTTGGGCACTGGTGGCAAACTCTGCCGGGGTTGAGATCCACTGGCTAAAGGCATTAAACGAGACCAGCCCAAACACGATACCAGTGAAGATCACGAGGCTATCTAGCGCGAGTTGTTGGGGGAAGCATTTCATGACATTTTCTTGTTTCTGACCGCTTTCTTTAATGGCGTAAGCATAGATCCCAATCGAGAAAAACTCGGGAGGGTAAGGGGGTAGCGGGTAGAGTGAATTACCCACCCCCTACATTTCAAAAGATCTGATAAACAGTCTTCAGGTATCTGAGTATTCCTTGTTACACTGATGCCAATTTAGGCGACGCTAGCTTATTCCCAGTACTTTTAGGACCCTTTACA
>JBCDDJ010000339.1:0-7250 GCA_039180385.1 Cyanobacteria bacterium P01_G01_bin.38
CCTCTAGGTGCCTGGGTTGGGAACCTTGACAAACAAAGTGAGATCCGAAGTCTCTCCACTTTCACCTGCAATCTCCTCGCCGTTGAGGTCATAGCCCGTGATCTGGTACTGATAGGCAAACGGATCAGCGTCCTCAGGTCGGATCAGGGTGACGGTCTTCTGGTCTGTTTGGCTGGGGGTAAAGATCACAGACTCTTGATCAGGGTCTTCCCCAGGACCCACCAGATCGACTTTGATGGCCACTAGCCCTACCTGCTCCATGAGAGTGTCTGCACCGCTGAGTCTGACGCGAATGCGGGCCGTTTTACCCGGTGGCCCATCGGATACCAACACCACTGAGTCATCCTTGAGCAGTGGGTCAGACTGAAACACAGAGCCGTCGGCTCGGACGGCAGTGACCTCGTAGGTGTAAGGGGCCGGGGCTGCTAGCAGGGTCGGCACTGAGATAGACCGTCGTCGCAGGCCATCGTCGGTATCCGGCGAGAAGATTTCTTGAACCTGTCGTCGGTAGCCGGTGTCACTTTCTTGATAGGTTACATCTACGACCGCCTCAATCAAATCGTCGGGTAGAGACGGAATCAACCGCACATCCAGGGTATTTCTGAACGGTTCATTGATCACCAGACTCGGATCTTGCGAGGTTTCCCACTCACTCTGATATTGCAGATTGCCTGCTAAGAAATAGGTGACCCGATATTGATAGGTCCGCTGGTCTGGGTCTGACAGGCGCAACTGCCAGTGTTCACCGGCCTGACCTGGCTGCAAGACCACCGTTTTCTCGGTCTCAAACTGATTGACCGCATCTTCATATTTCAGCTCGACCTGGACTTGTTTAATCTGTTCGCTGTCCATATCGCCCAGCGAGAGTTCGACATCAAACAGACCAATCTGATCAAGGGGGTTGAGGGTGAGCTGGCGATCGCGGGTTACAATCCAGGGTGACACCACATGGGCTTCCTTACCCGTCCAGGGCGAATCTGGCTTGAAGTGGATGTCCATGCGATAGCGGTAGTCCAGCTCTTTTTGGTCGTTGAGCCAAGTGGTGAAGGTTTGCGGGGTGGTTTCGCCGGGGCGAAAGGTAAAGCCATCGACGTGGAGGGGCTGGGCCGTTTCTGGACGAACGCCAGGATATTCCAGGTTAACTGCGAGGGTGCTAATGCCCGCCGACTCTAGATCGGTGCCCAGCGAGACGGTTGATATTAGCCGCTTAAAGAACTCATCGTCAAGATTCACTTCTTGAATCGCCCGATCGAGATCGAGGCCCGTCACAATGGTTGAGAACAATCCCTGTGGGCCAATTTCCTGGGCCACTGCCGCCTGCATAGAATAGTCAAACTCTCGATGTTTGAGCTCATCTTGACGATAGAATTTGAGCGAAAAAGCCACCTGAACCGGCGACAGCTCTGAGAGTACCCCATCTGCGCCCGAGGGTCTAGCACCGCCCCCACCTGCAGCAGCGGCGGTGCGGTTACTCTCGGTTGTAGACTGCACCCCAGAACTTTGGCTGGTGGGCGGGCTAGCGGCAGTGGCGGGGGCGGTGGTGGGGGTGCCTCGCTGGGGGCGAGCGCTGACATTCGACTGAACGCTGTTGAGCGCCCCAAACAGGTTTTGCAACTGCCCCAACAGGCCCCCACTGCCCGAGCGTTTCATAAAGCTGGGGGGCTCTAAGGCACTCTCAAAGAAATCTTTGAGCAGCTCTTTTTGGAACCATTCAAAGGCATCGTCGGCCTGTTTACGCAAATCTTTGTCGTCGGTGAAGTTTTTAACCTCAATTTTTACCGATCCTTCGTCGCGTAGCTTTTGAAAGGCAACCCCGATATCGGCGGCCAGGGAGACCACTTTGATTTGCCCTCGAGCCCCAAACTCGGCTTCGAGGTGATTGTAAATGCGGCGATAGTCGGCGGTGATGCGCACGTTAAAGGCCGGTCTGAGAGCTAAAAATTCGAGTTTATAAATCACCGCAATCGGGCTAATGCCGGAGCGCAGGGCCACCTCAAACAAGGTGGCTGCCTCTTGCGAGAGCACCACCGAAAAGGTCGCCCGATTGAAGCCAAACAGAGAGGGCATACTGCTGCCATAGACTTCTTCAAAAAAGTTCAGACCTCTAGGGGCATCAGCGGGGGCATCCGGCGCATCGGCGGCATCTTTGCTAATAGAGAGACGCACCGACCCTTTACGAAACTGAATCGGCACCAGCTTGATCTCGCCGTCAGCAAATTTTCGCAGCTCTCGCCGCATATCGTCGATCTGATCGTCATCCACGCCCAGATCGACGGTAAAGGCCAGAAAACCGCCGCCCAGCGACTGTTGAGTCTCTTCATCAAAGTCAGGATTGTCGGTGATGTCACGCTTGTACTTGAGATAGACGAATTCTGGCACACCTTCATTCATCGCCAGTCGGGGGCGCTCAGGGACGTAGTGGAAGAGATTAGGATCTTCAGAGTCTCGGTAGATCATCAGCCCATTAATCGGGCCGATGGGGGCATCTAGATAAAGCATAATAATCTTCTCTTATGAAAGGGAACATGGAAATCAGAAAGGGCGATCAAATTGCGTGGTCAGGGACCCAATAGCCCTTAATCCAGGTCAACAGATCCGCCTCTGAAATAGACTCCAGAGTCGCTGAGGGATCTTCATAGCGACGGGGGGGGTTGGCCGCAGCGCTACCGGCCGCCGCAGGCGGGTTCGATCCGGCATACTGAGGATTTTTGAAAAACAGGCGTCCGTTTTCGTGGCGAATGGCCAGCACCACGTGGCCATTTTGGTAAGCTGCGTTCCAATACATTGCAATCGGGAAGGGCTGCTGCATGGCGGGTAAGTCTCTCAGCAGACCGGTTCGAATGCCGGGTTGGGCGGCCTGGTTAGCCGCCTGGGAGGTGAGGGGAACATAGTGGGTCGTATAGTTGACGTTGAAGACGCCCTCTAAGGCCCGGTCGGTCTCGTCAGACCGTAACCCCCCCGCAATGGTGCGCTGAAAGACCGTATTAACCCCGTTGGGTGAATTGGCCGGCGCGGCCGGGTTATAGACCGGAAACCGAGCCCCCTGGGCGTACTTTAAGATGGCCGCCTGGAACGCCAACTCAGCGTTGGTGCGTACAAAGAACGGATTGGTTTGAGTGCCGTTGTAGCGAACTACCTGGAAGATACCCGGCGGCAAACTCACCTGATTACCATTGGCTAAATTGACTCGACTGGTGTCACTCAACAGCCCGATTTGCAACCGCACATACTCAGCCGGGTTGACCGTCAGCATCAGGGTTTGAATCGAGGTGGGTGAGCAGGTGCCCGCAGCCCCCTGATTGACCTGACCATTCGGGTCTAGAATTTCGGTGAGCACATCATCGACGAGCTGTTCTGGAAAGGTGACGTTGACTAAATCTGGGTGGGGGGTGACGTCTAACAGGGCCAGGAGATTATCGATCAGAGTCTTCGTGCCCTGCAAATCTCGCTGCGCCACAATCGGTTCAGTGATGTTGGTGCCAATCTCTACGCGTCGATCGAGCAGCTGCGATAGCCGGGGCCGTGAATGGGTCCCCGCAAACAGCCAGAGCTTTAAGATCTTGCCCCGCAGGGCCGTCTCTCGAATCTCGGTTTCAAACACTTCGTGGCTAAAGATATTGGCCAGCGACTGACGATTGGGATCGGCCTCGGGGAGATTTTGCCACAGCCAACTCAGCAGGTGCCCCCACAGATTGGGCAGTACCCCTGGGATGCCCCCCATCGCCTCAACCGCTGCCTGATCAGGAATCACCTGATCACCAGGTGAACCGCTCATGGCCAAAATCCCCATGTGGGGGGCCCCGGTTGCGTCGTTCTGAATCACGATATCGCTGGGCCATTGATGGGCCTGAGTGCCACCGACGGGGGTGATCCGCACCCGGTAGTAAATATTGCGCTGAAAGCTGGTCCTAGAAACCCCATCTAGAGATTTGAGGGTTTCTTGCAGGTAGCCATCCCAGAGGGCCTGGGGTAGGGTCCAGCTGGCGCGATTGCCGGTGAGTCGGATGGTTTGAGCCGGGACGTTGATGCGACGACTAGAGCCATCGGCATTGGTGAGGGTGGCCTCAAAATCAATGTCGGTGCTGTAGTAGCGCAGCGGCTCATCATAGCTGGCGGGGGCCAGTAGGGCCTGGGGGTCAAAGGCAAGTTCAATAATGGCATCGCCATTCTCATCCGCCATAATTTCAAAGGTGGGGGGCTCAGGGTTTCCAGGCCAGTTGGCGAGTAGGGGTCTAATTCGAAGCCATTGCATAAGGGGTCTCCTAAAAGTTGATGAAATGAATAACGTGATTGATCTGTGATTGATTAGGGGGTGGCGACGCAAAGAAAGAATTCCAGGGCAACGGCCTGGCCGTCGTCGAATTCGATTTCGACGGCGCGGCCGATGCGGTGGGTAAAGCCCACTGGGTGAGTTGCTGCAATTAGCTTGTACAGGGCTTCGGCAAAGCGGCTGTCGCCCCCCATTTGGGCGACGGTGGCCGCCAGCCGACGGTGTTTTTCGGCAGTCTCGGCCTGTCTGGCCCAGACCGTAGTGCCGAGGCGAAAGCGAGGCCGATCGCTGGAGATTTCCCAGGCTAAGCTCCAGGGCCGACAGTATTTAGATACCGAACGACCCAGCAGGGTTTTTAAGTGCTGGGCGGCGATGGGCCAGGCCCAGCCCACATCACACGCATCTAAGGCAGCCTCGGGAGACGTGTGCCGGTCTAGCTGCCAGGTAACCCACCCCCCTGCCTGGGCTGAGTCGAGCCTATGGGAAAGGCTCAGCAGACGACCTCTAGGGCCCAGGATGCGGTGGTAGCGCTGCGCAGGAGTTTCAGCCTTGAGGGCGTGGGCCAACTCAAGTACGATTGACCAGGGAGAGTGGGCTTTCCCGGGCTCAAGCCCGAACTGGTCAAAAAAGAACTCTGTTAACCAGCGTTCTGGGGTGTCTCTGGTGCGCTGGTGAGGCTCCTCCGGGGGGGAATCGCCGCCTGTGTGTTCCCCTGGGGGATAGTAGGTCTGTAACCAGCGGTGGTCGAGCCGTTGACTGACTCTCAGGCTGCGCTCTGCGGGTGCCAGCAGAGAGAGCATGAGAGAATTGCCCGCTGAGATGCAAGACTTTTGAGGGACGCCGTCTGCTGGCCCGGTTTTGAGCCCGAGGGCCTGTGCCACAGGCCGTGCCTGGGACCCGAGCCCGGCCAGCAGCCCTGCTTGCAATAGCAGATCGCTCAGTGGAGATGAGACGGTTTGCATCAGGCCTCCGGGGGGATGGATGAGACCACCAGGAAGGTATCTCTCGACATCAGCGGGCCGACCTTGCGCTCAAAGCCGGTCTCCATCACATAAACCACCTCGTAGAGATAATCGCGGCGGTGGGCATCCTGCAGCTGGAGCCGCCAGATTTGCCCTTTGCCAGGGGCCGAGAAGACCATTTGCTGGTCGCTCTGGTAGTCGTTGTCAAGATCGGCGTAGTGCAGATTGAGCTTGATGCGATCGACGCCGCTGGCTGAGAGGGGGGGGCCTACCAGCTCGGGCTGCACTTCCATTTGCTTGACATAGATGGGCCCCACCAGCAGGGTGGTTTTCTCTTCTTGCACCCAGCCGGTTTGCATCACGTTGCCATTGATATCTACCAGGGTCTGGCTATACCAGTAGCGACGCTGTTCGGGGTCCTTGAGGGGGATGCTCCACTGTTGGGGCAGGTTAATGTTGTCGGGGTCGAGCACAATCGAGCCGCTTTCAAACACCTGATTTTCAATATCTTCGTATTTAAAGTCGACGATCAGGTTGAGGATTTGGCTGCGATCGCCCGCTACCACGACCCGCACCGCCAGATCCTCTGGTAGGGGATCTTTAACCAGCACTAAATCACTGGCGGTGGTTTGCCAGGCCGTTTCTACGGTCTCTCCGTCGCTGCGGATATAGGTAAAGCGGTAATCGACCTCGGCGTCGGCCTCGCGTCGGCTGCGAAAGGCCAGGGGCAGGCGGGTTTGCTCTGGGTCGAGCAGTTCCGAATCTTCGTGGGTCCAGCCCGTCTCAGGGTCTTCATAGCGGAGATGCACATGCACCTGCGGATAAAATTCACTGGGAAAGCCGCGCACCAGCTGGGCTTCGACTTCTCGTTTTTGGTATAGCTCAGCGGGGGTAATTACCAGCACATGGCTATCGTGCTGCCGCCAGCCGCTGGTCAGGGTCGACTCGGGGCCAGGTAGAGCATCTGGGGCAAAATGAACGGTGTAGCGGTAGCTAAACTGATGCCCCACTTCGGGGTTATACCAGGCTGCTCGCGTGGTGCGGGGTTGCTGGGGGTCGAGCAAAAATGACCAGGTGGTGGGCAGCTCTTCGGGGTTCTCTGCAAGGGGCAGGCCGTAATAGATATCGACGCTGATGCCGCGAATGCCGTCCTGCTCAAAATCAGCATTTGCCGAGATCTCAAAGTTGACCTCTTCCCACAGGGCATCTTTGCCATCCACCACGGTCACCAGCTGATCGCGGGTCAGGTTATAGTCTTCAAAAAAGAGACTGAGGTGGGCCTGCGGGGCAATCCGCCGTTCGATGGCGCGGGTGACGGTGTAGTCAATCTCGAGCTGGCGAATCTCAGAGGCGTTGAGCTCCAGGCGAGAGTAGCCCGCGGTCGGCCAGTGGTGGATCAAATTCACCACCCGGCGGGCGGTTTGTAAGCCTTCGGTGTGGCCACCGGTGGTGTCGAGCTGTTTGGGGTTGGCCACCGGCTTAAAGAATTTCTCGAGCACAAAGTCCTGGAGTTCTTCGCGCACGGCCTGGAATTCGCCTTCCATGCCTTCATCACCCACCCCTTCTAGAGAGGCTTCGATTTTGATAAACTTCTTTTCTTCTAACTCATCTAAGATCTTGGTTTTATCAATCGAGACAAAGACTAAATCAGCCGAGAAGCTCTCTCGAAGGTGGTGGTAGACCTGTTCCCAATTGGCTTCGACATGGACATTGAAGGCTCGCTGCATGCCCACATAGCCCAGGTCGTAAACCACCCCGACGGGCATAAACCCCTCAAAGGCACCAAACATCAGCGCCGTGGCTTTCTTACTCAGCATGGCGCTGAAGATGGCTCGATTTTCACCGTAGAGTGCGGGCACGCCGCTGGTTTCTAGAAGAGGCACCCATTTCTCTTCTGAGGGGGCCTCCAACGGGGGCGTCTCGGGCTCCCCTTCGGCCCCTTCACCGGGCGGCTGGGTGGTTCGATCTAGAAAGGTGACGCGAACCGTGCCGTCCCGGTAGGGCAGCGGGGCCAGCCG
>JBCDDJ010000340.1:0-7216 GCA_039180385.1 Cyanobacteria bacterium P01_G01_bin.38
AAAGGCCAGCTCGTTCGCCATTTCGTCAATGCGTAAGCCCTCGTGGTAAGGCCAGGGCAGTTTTGAAAACGACACCTTGGGACCTGGGGTGATTTTGGGGTCAAAAAACGATTCAAATCTGACAAACTTGGCTTCTGAGGTTGGCTCCACGGCTTCCATGAGCTTGTACATCGGAAACCCAAGCCAGGGCACCACCATTGCCCAGGCTTCAACACATCGAAAGCGATAAATCCGCTCTTCTAAGGGAAAGGCCTTGAGCAAATCATCCTGATCGTAGGTCTTTGGATTTTTGACCAGGCCAGAGACTTCTAACGTCCAGGGATCGGTGGGCAGCTTTTGGGCACTGGGCCAGATGTTTTTGGTCAATCCGAACTCGTAGTAGTTATTAAAGCGGCTGGCAAACTGCTGGTCGGTCACTGGGCGATCGACGTCTATAAAGTCCTCATTTTGCTTAAATTCTTTAATCGGTTCTCCATAGGTGGCGCTCAGCTCCGCAGCCCCCTTAGACGTGAGGGGGCGTTTATAGCAACCGGCCATCGAGACCCCTACGCCAGCGCCAATCATGGCTTTCATAAATTTACGTCGGTTCAAAAAAGCAGACTCTGAGGTGACCAGATTTTCGCTCAGCTGCCAATCAGGCGGGATTTTGCTAAACACGATGGAGGAGGATTTTGGGATGAAGGGTGTCTGTTTGTATTGTAAGGGGGAAGGGCGAAAGGGGAAGGGTGAAAGGGAGAAGGCTTTGAACAATGATCGCACCCCGGAAAAATCAACCATAATAGAGGCTTAGGGTGGGCATCGCCCACTAATGGGGGAGATAGGTAAGCAGGGGAGATAGAATCTATGCCAGTCTTTCTGCTGGATTGGGGAACATCACCCAAAATGAAAGGATTGGGCATCTTCAAAAGGATTGGGCATCTTCAATCGGGGGGAATATGGCAGATCAGGACCTTCAATTTCGCATCGGCTGCGCTGTTTGGGCCTATAAAGAATGGCTGGGCAATTTTTACCCCAAGGGCAGCCGCCCGGCCAATTTTTTGCGTCTCTATGGCGAGCGCATGACTACCGTGGAGGGCAACACCACCTTTTACCACACGCCCACCCCTGAGACCGTGGCTCGCTGGGCGACCGAAACCCCCGAGACCTTTCGCTTTTGTCCTAAGCTGCCGCGCTCAGTGACCCACGACGGTCTGCTGATGCCTCACCTGCCGACTGCACTAGACTTTCTCACCCTCATGCAGGGGCTCGGTACTCGACTGGGGCCAATTTTTGCACAGTTGCCCCCGGGTTATGCGCCCACCCATTTTCAAGATCTGGCAGATTTCTTATCAGCCTGGCCCAGAGAGGTCGCCCCCCTGGCGGTTGAAGTCAGGCACCTCGACTGGTTTAAACCGCCCCATGCCACCCAGCTCAACGCATTGCTGATGCGTCTGGGTGTCGGTCGAGTGCTCCTCGACACGCGTACCATGTATGAATGGGAAGATGCCACGAATGATCCGCAGCTCAAATCTGAACGTCGCAAACCCAAGGTGCCGATGCAGCCTGTGTTGACAGCCCCGTTTACCCTGGTGCGCTACATCAGCCATCCTCAGCTCTCGCGAAATCAGGAATACCTTAGTCAGTGGGTTGATCTGGTGGGTCAGTGGCTGGCCAAAGGGACCGAGATTTATTTTTTTGTACATTGCCCCATCGAGGCGGAGTCCCCTGCGATCGCAAAACACGTACAAACCCTCTTAGAGCAAGCCAACGTTGCGGTGCCGCCGTTGCCCTGGGATCAGCTCACCCAGCCCCCCGAACAGCTCGCCCTATTTTGAGATTTAGTTTAGAGATTGATGAGCAACTTAATCATTATCCCAGTCCTCACGACCCATCAGGTCGCTGATGCGATCGCGTAGCAAAAAGCCATTTTCCTCAAGCTGATCTTCAACCCAGGTCCATTCACGAGCCGGGATGTACTTACATAGCGTATAAATGGGCTGCTGACGGCTGACTAGACCCTGGTGCACCAGCTCTCTGGCCTCATCCTGAATTGAACCGATGGAATAGTTGATGGCTTGAAGCATGGCTGACAAATCCTGATAAACGTGCATTTAAACCTTGACCACATCCAGAGCTGTAGGTTGCCCTACGGGAAAACTCAAGTTTTCAAACTGGACGCGGCTTATGAGTGAACAAAAATTTGGGATGAGGTGAAATCTGTAGTCAATTTTACAAAAAAATCCCTTGGGTGAAACGACTACTATCACCTAATTTTCCAATGGGACTGCTGAGATGGAGATAAAAAAAATTGTAACTTTTGTGAGCTAGAACACGTATCTCCGGTCTGTAAAAGGCGGCTATCTAGTCAAAATTACTGACCCGCAAGCCTTGGGCAATTGTGTGCGGAATTGTATTAGCTTACACAAAACCCTTGAAAATAAGCCACCTGATCTAGGGAATAAAAATGCGATGGCTAAGTTCCGATGTGAGCATTTGATGACTTTATTCGCTGACAACTCAGCTCAATGGCAAGCTCCATAGCCGCGATCATGCTGTCTGGTTGAGCGATCCCCTGACCGACGATGTCAAAGGCGGTGCCGTGATCTGGGGAAGTGCGGATAAAGGGCAGTCCGATGGTGGTATTGACCGCTTGGTCAAAGGCCAGCAGCTTCACTGGGATTAACCCCTGGTCGTGATAAAGCGCCAGGTAGCCGTCATGGGCGTGTTGCCTTTTCCCGTCATACCAGGCCTGTGCTGGGGCAACCCAGAGCGTATCGGGGGGTATGGGTCCGTTGAGTTGCACCTGGGGAAATCGCTGGCGCTGCTGGTTGAGCCAGGGAATCAGCCAGTCAACTTCTTCGCGACCCAGCTGACCTTGCTCGCCGCTGTGGGGGTTGAGCCCTGCGATCGCAATCCTCGGTTGCTCCAACCCAAAGTCCTGACGCAGACAATCTAACAGCAGCTCTAGCTTGAGGGTCATCAGCTCAGGGGTCAGCGCCGCTGGCACCTGCCGCAAAGGAATATGAGTCGTCGCCAATAGCGTCCGCAGTGTCCAACCCGAGTGGGGCGAGCGGGCCACAAATAGCATGCCGTAGCGACTAACATCGGCCATCTCAGCCAGCAGCTCGGTCTGGCCTGGATAGGCATGCCCTGCGGCTAGCCAGGCTGATTTGGCGATTGGCGCGGTCACAATGGCGTCATATTTGCCTGTCAGGGTGTGTGTGATCGCGGTTTTCAAAGTTCTAAAGCTGAGGTCGCCACTGGCAGCGTTACCCGTCCCTGGTTTAAGTTCCCCCAGATTTGCCGACGGTAGGAGCACGTCAATCACTGAGAACTCCGCAGGGTTCGCCCCGCCCACCTGTTGATAGGTTTGGTGTAATAGCGCCTGGGGGCCCACTAGGGTGATTTCTGCTTGCTGGCTCCAGTCTTTATGTGCCAAGGCTTTGAGGACCACCTCTGGCCCGATGCCTGTCGCATCTCCCAGGGTGATTAACAGACGCGATCGTTCTGACCGAGGGCCCTGTGAAGCGCTATCTGGAGCAGAAATCTGAGAGACGGAATGCACCATAGTGTCAGCTAATGTCAGCTTTTGGGAGAGCGCCAAACTGTTTTAGAATAGGGGCCAAGCATTAAGATTTTTGCGGTTTAGTTTGAGCTTGCAGCACTTGCTTGCGGCACTTTTTACTTGCGGCACTTTGTTAGGAGGATACCTTAGGCACCATGGGCGGAGAAATTTTTTCAACATCAGTACTCATCTTTAGTTTGGTTCTCATTGGCCTAAGCGTTGGCTTTCTATTGCTCAGACTGCAAGGTGGCGAAGAGTAACAGCCCGTTCGATTTTAACTTTGGCCCCAAACTAAGGTAGACGGTACCAGGCTAGGGGCCTTTTTGATCAGACCGTGGGGATCAGACAGGGAAGATTCTGTTCTTTCTAGATTGAGAATTAGCACGCTTCTGTTAAGCTGAGTAAAGCGTTAAGTTTTGTATAGAAACCCTCATGACCGTACTGGTGGTTGGTGCAACTGGCACATTAGGCAGACAAGTGGTGCGTCGTGCGCTGGATGAGGGGTATGAGGTGCGCTGCTTGGTGCGTAACTTTCAGAAAGCTGCTTTTTTACGGGAGTGGGGCGCTCAGCTGGTCCGTGCTGATCTCAAAAAGCCTGAGACCTTGCCCACTGCCTTAGAGGGCACGGAGTACGTCATTGATGCTGCGACGACTCGACCCAATGATGGCTCCAGTATTTATGAGGTTGATTGGGATGGCAAGGTCGCGCTGATCCAAGCCGCAGTAGACGCTGGGATCAAGCGCTATGTTTTTTTCTCGATCCTGAACTCTGAGCAATATCCCCACGTCCCGCTGATGGAAGTCAAGCGCTGCACCGAGCAATTTTTGGCGGAGTCAGGGCTTGACTATACGATCTTGAAGCCCTGCGGTTTCTTACAGGGGCTAATTGGTCAATATGCGATTCCCATCCTGGAGAACCAGGCAGTCTGGGTGATGGGAGAGGCGTCTGCGATCGCGTTTATGAACACCCAGGACATTGCCAACTTTGCTGTCAAGTCTTTGAAACTCCCAGAGGCGAGCCGTAAAACGTTTCCCCTGTCAGGCACGCGAGCATGGGGGGCCTACGAAATCGTCAGGCTTTGCGAGCGACTCTCAGGTCAGACGGCCAAGGTCTCAACGATGTCCCTGGCGCTGCTGCGCGGCGTGCGCAAAGTTGCGGCCTTTTTTCAATGGGGCTGGGATTTTGCCGATCGGCTGGCCTTTGCTGAGGTGAGCGCGGGGGGTAAATCCTTGGAGGCTGAGATGGATGACGTCTACTCGACCTTCAAAATTGATAAGTCAGAAATCACCACCCTTGAGGAATATCTGCAAGAATATTTTGGTCGAATTATGAAAAAGCTCAAAGAGCTTGATTATGAAAGCGGCAAAGAAAGCAAGAAAAAGCTGCCGTTTTAGAAAGGACTCAGATATCGCAGAAACCCGATGGCTAAACTATCGGATAGTGATCAACGTTAGCGGTTTCGATGGGTAAGAAAACGGTCCAGGTCGAGCCCTGGGTGGCCCGCTCTCGAACCGTGAGTTTGGCCCCCAGTGCTTTGAAGAGGGTCTTGGTGGCATCAAGGTTAAGGCTCACACCACCGGTTTCAGGCTGGAACATCAGCAGATGCCCCAGGGATTGCAGGGAAGGCCCGTGGCAAGGATCGGGCTGAGCGGCTTGCGGATCAGGCTGAGATTGAAATTGAAGCTTGATCTGGTGCCCCGCTGAGATCACCTGGAGCTGAATATGGCTGCCTGGGGAGACCGTATGGGTAAACAGCTCGACCAGTCCGGTCAAAACCTGTCTGAGTAGATTGGGATCGCTGGCCACCATGGGTAACTTGGGCGGTAGCATGACTTCTAAATCTAGGTTGCGACGGGTGGCGGCCTGTTGCCACTGTGGGATTGATGCTTGGAAGAGCTGGGTGAGAGGCGTCGCGGTCAGAGGCGATCGCGGCGTCTTTTGAACGGTTGATTGCAGCTCAACTGCCTTAAATATGAGGTTAAATCGATCAATTTGCTGGGTACATTCTCGATCAATTTGAGTGAGTCGCTGCTTAACCTTGGCGTCTAGTGATGAGCGTCGCAGCACCGATCGCGTCAACGTCCGGATCGTCGTCAGAGGCGTTCGGATTTCATGGGCCATGGCCTTGAGTAGCTCACTGTCTAAAGCGGTTGCCTTTGACGCGACGCCGGCCTCAGTGGCCACGGCTTGGGCGGTCTTAGGTTTAGGGGGCGAGGCAGTGGGTGTATGATTCCAAGGCCGCTCGATGGCGTGGTCAGGCTGCGCCTTGATCTCGGGTAAACCGGAAAGCAACAGTCGACTAAACTGACTCACCAGACGATAATCAGGCGGCTGGGGCTCAAACTGGGCCACCAGGGGATCGAGCACAGCAAGCTGCTTGGGTTGGATCATCACAATCCGCGATCGCAAAAGCTGCCACACCGACTGGATCACCTTGGGGGTAAATGAAAATTGAAAATGCAGCTCACCGTTGGCATCGCGCCCCAGGACCAACACCAGGCTAAGATGGCGAGTCAGTAACAGACAAAATCGCTCACTCACCAGAGGATCGGCATCAATCAGCGGTAAGATGCGCGCTGCCGATGGCTGGGTGGGAGCCATCCCCTCGGCAGGCATGAGTTGAGAAAACGCTAACGAGAGCTGCTCCAGCGGCTGGGGTACAAATGCCCAGTTAGAGAGCTGTGCGGTGATCTGAGGCGCATCTAAGACTGGAAATGGACCGGATAGTAGGATGCCTTGTACGTCCTCTTGGGACGATAAGGTTTTTGGAGAACCACTTTGAGCAGGCCCACTTTCAGACCCACTTTGAGGAGGGATGTGGGTCAAGACGGACCTCAGGAGCTGGCTGACCGCTGCGATCGCGCTACGCCATTCCCCCTCGACCCGCTGAGCTTGCTGACCTGCCGATCGCTGATTGCTTGCGCGCAGGGGGTTTCCAAAATCCTCACTAGGATCACCAGGATCACCCCAGCTATCTCCAGGAGAATTGAGTGCAAATTCTCCCAAGGCCACCAAACTACTAATTGTGGTTACAAACTGATCCACCATGCGCCCCTGCCCTGCGGCTATGCAAAGCCCTCTTATACTTAGAGCCTACCGGTAGTCTTCCCGTCTTGGCTATGGGGTAGAACCGAACGTTTTGGTAGGGGTTTGGGGGATTATGAAATTGATGATTTGTCCAGGGATTCATGCGCCTGGGTTAACAGAGGGATTTTTGCGATCGCTCTTACCTCGCTTAGAGGGGCCACCTGATGCGCTATGGATTCAACCAGGAGGTGTGGAGGCCTTGTTCAGTGCGCCGATTTTAGGGACGTTGCGGGCGCAGGGGCCACCGTCAAAGCTCGGACCTATCAGCATGATTGCGTTTAGTGCAGGAGTGGTCGGGGCCGCCCAAGCGATCCCTCGCTGGTGTGAGCAGGGGGGGCAATTGGCCTGTTTGATTGCGCTAGATGGCTGGGGGGTGCCCCTGGGGGGCACCTATCCGATTTACCGAGCGAGTCATGATGGGTTTACCCACTGGAGCAGCCTCGGCTTGGGGGGCGGGGCGGTAAATTTTTATGCAGAGCCTGGGGTTGATCATCTGGCGCTGTGGCAGACTCCGGAGCAGGCCCTGGGGTGGTCTGTGGACGGGCAGCGCCGCGATCTCATGAGTGCAGCGGATTTTGTGAGCC
>JBCDDJ010000341.1:0-7205 GCA_039180385.1 Cyanobacteria bacterium P01_G01_bin.38
CTATTCGACAGCAACGGCAGCAGCTAACCAGCCAGTTGGAAGCCCAGCAGCAAGCCCAGCATCGATTAACCCAAGCCATTGAGAACGCCCAGCAGGCTGTGGATATTTGCCAACAGCAGCAAACTGCTTATGCCGCCTTTCTGGCCGCTGATCAAGCCGTCAAAAAGCTCGAAACCCAGGCCCAGGGGCGTCAGGCCCTGCTAAAAACCCAGCAAAAGCAGCAAAGCACCCTTGACCAAAGACGGGCCGACCTGACTCGGCTACAGCTCCAACTTGAGCAAACCGTCGAGATGCAGCAGTCTCTAATTGAGCTGCAACCCGCCATTGAGCAACAGCAGCAGACCGAAACCCAAATCACTGCCCTACAGACACAGCAGCAAAATATTACTCAAGCCAAACTTCAGCAGAAATCACTTCAGGCCCAGCTAGAGGGGGTCGCCCTAGAGCAAACGTCAGTGCGATCGCAAATCTTAACCTTACTCGGGCTACAAACCACTGTAGATCAGATCCCCGCCTTAGAAGCCCAACAGAGACGCCTCCAGCAGCAACTTAGTCGGATTGAAGCCGCCCAGCAATTTGAGACTGAGCTGCAGCAGTTGGTCACCCAGAGTCAGGATCAACAAGCTGCTTACACCCAACAGAATCAGACAGCCTTGCGAGCCTTAGATGATCTCCAAACGAGCATCCCCCTGCTCTCAGGGGAGGTGATCGAGCAGCTGCGCAGCGCCATCTCAACCGGTCAAACCCTTACCCAAACGGTTTTAGAAACCGTCGATGGGATTTTGCAAGACCTCGCTCAGCAGGTCAATGAAGCTCAGCTACAAGACACGTTAAAAACTTTGCAGAAAAGCCTCAAGAAGGCTTACCAGGATCAAGCGGCCCTGGCCACGCTCCCCTCGCTCCAACAAAAACAAACCCAGCTAAACACCCAGCAAACCCAGTTACAAAACGATCTGACCAAACTAGGCGACCAGGTTGTTCAAGCTGAGGCGGTCGCCGCTCAATTAACAGACCTCACCCACACTTTAGCCCAGCTCAACGATCCTAAGGGGCGCAGTCGCCTCTTGCAAGAGCGACTGACGGCGCTATCCAGCGTGCAAGCGGACTATGACCGGCTCCAACAAACCCAGGCTAAACTAGAAGCCCAACTCGCCGAGACTCGCGAGCAACTCGACAGCTTCGCAGCCTTAGATGCTAACATCGCCCGACAGCGGCAGCTGCTGCAAACCTACCAAACCGGTTACCAGCTCTATTTACAAAACCAAAAAGCAGCCGACACCCTGCCCCAGCTGCAAACAGAACAGCAAACTATCGCAGCCGCACTGGCCACCCTCACTGAGCAACAGCAAGCGATTGAGGCCCAATATCAAACCCTAAGCGAGACGTTTGATCCCCAGGCGCTACAAGTCATTGAGACCCGCCGCGCCGAGGTTAAATCCCAATGCGATCGCATCTTGGGTAGCCTCCCCCAGCAGCAAAAGCTACAGCAATCGCTAGCGACTCAAATTGAGGCCCTTCAAACTATTGCGGAAAAGCGCGATCAGAGTCAGGCAACCTTAAAGCAAAAAGAGCGCACCAAGCGATTTGTAAACTTTGCCCGCAAAGTTTACAAAGAGGCGGGGCCTCGTATTACCGAACGCTATGTCCACCGAATCTCCCAAGCAGCCGACCGGATTTTTCGGGAACTGCTCAACCGCTCCAATGTGTCTCTTAAGTGGACGCGGGACTACGAGATTTCGGTACAAGAAGGAGCTAATCCACGACGATTTATTAACTTATCGGGGGGTGAGCAAATGTGTGCTGCCCTGGCGGTAAGGCTGGCCTTACTCAAAACCCTGGCAGATATCGACATCGCCTTTTTTGATGAGCCCACCACCAATATGGACCGCCCTCGTCGGGAAAGTCTGGCCGAAGCCATTGCCCGATTAAAATCATTTCAGCAACTTTTTGTGATCAGTCACGATGATACCTTTGAAAAAGTGACTGAAAACGTCATCGTCATCGAACGACAAACGTGACCTCTCATTTTTCCTGATCAGGGTTGATAGGCTCAGTAAAATCACTTAGGCAACCCACATTCAGTTTGAAAACTTGAGTTTTTCCCGCAGGGCGAACGACAGGTCTGGATGTGGTCAGGGTTTACTTTCACCAACGCCCATCTGTCGCCCGTGACATCCCCCACCTCCTCACGGAAGGTAAATCCTCTGATAAAGAAGTCATAAACTTGCGATGATCATTCGCAAATTGTCCTGAACCAACCAACTTTGATGGATTGAGGAAAGTAGGGTACGACAAAACATAATTCTCTAAAGACCACCCACTTTCTCTTAAAGACTTTGAGAAGTCACCGGTCATTTCCAGACAAAACTGGGCACGAGGGAGTCTTATAGAACTATGGAGTTGAAAAGCTACCTGAGCCGTCACACCATCAACCGCAAAAGATTCAAGGAAGTTGAAAGGCCATGAGAACTCGGTCAAGATCGAAAAATCAACAGATTATCGTATGGGGCGGCCTGGCAGCATCCTGGGGTCTCTTGGCAACTGCGACGTTGCGAGGTGATAAAACAGACCTGGCTGGCTACACCCCCTCGGAGTCAGATGACAGTTCCGCAGCCAGTGCGGTGGCCTCAGCCAAACGGGTCGACTTTAGCTTTGAAGGTAGCTACAAGCAAGTCACTCAGCCCGAGATTTTGAGTACGCCCCAGTGGGGATATGTAGCCCCGTCCGAAAATATACCCCAAGCTCAGCCGGTTGCTAATCAAACCCCAGCCAATGCGCTGGCGATCAGTCAGCCCTCTATTTATGAGGCACCTGCACCAGGTACAGTGACACCGGTTGCGCTCGCACCGGCTCCCGTTTACTCATCCCCTATTTATGCAGCGCCTGCGCCGGGGCCAATCTATCAAGCACCTGAGCTAGTGCCACCTCCAGCTTTAGCTGAGGCATCCCAGCCTAGATTTTCAGGGCAGTTCACCACGCACAAAGCCGATCAGATCAAACCGGCTCGTCAGGTCAACATCGATATCGAGCCCACCGCCAATACCGACTTTGAGGAAATCACTATTTCTCCAGGGGCTGGCATCCCCTCGACCAACAACCTGAGCCCTCAGGGTCAAGTCTCGACACCAGAAGATGAGAGCACGATCCAGAGTGAATCCATCGAGGAGGCTATGATCCAGAGCGAATCTATTGAGGAAGTTACCGAAGTCTCTTCAGTAGATTTGCGGGTAGAGGATTTGGATATCGATGTTTTGCCTAAGCTGGAGAGCACTTTACCCGAATTGGAGCCTGTGTCTGTATCGACCGAGCTAACGGTGACCTCGGTTGCGATCGCAGATATTTGCGCTGGGGGGCAAACCGCCGCTTCGTTTTTGTCGGAGCCAACCATCCCCCAAGATGAAACCGACAGTGACGCAGTGGCAACCGCGCCTATCAGTTATGAAGGGGATGTAAATACTCCTAGGTTCAGCAAGGCTGAAACTGGAAATTTTTGCTCAGTTTAGGATGGCATCGGCGCTTAATACGGCCAAAGTGGGTTAACTATAGTTAGTCAGCACTTTCCACACGGTATTTTTACGCCGTGTGCTCTTTGAGTCGTGTGGACTATCACTCATCCAGATTGATTCATGCCGTTTTTCCACACCTCTGTCATTCGGGTATGAAATTTAGCTTGACAGACACCTTCGCTCCCAACCAGGACAGGTCCTCTCCTCAGTTGGTCACGCCAACGGGCCAAGTGCATCCCGCCAGCCACGTGCATCATCCGGGCAGCTCACTTAACACCAAAACCCTCAAGCAAATTTTCCAGCTATCTCCCATCGGCATGACCATGCTCGATTTGGATGGCCATTTTTTAAGTGCAAACCAGGCCTTTTGTAGTGCTATCGGCTGTTTGGAACCCGATTTATTGGCCCGGTCGTTTGGTGAGTTTACCCATCCAGAGGATGTGTCTTTGCTCAGAGCCCTGGGTGAAGAGTTACTCCAGGGCAACCGTCAACATTTTCAAATCGAAACCCGTCACTGGAATGCTAACCAAGATCCGCTACAGGTTAGCCTGACCGGCACTCTCGTGCGTGATAGCCACCAGCGTCCGCTGTGTTTTTTGATCCAGGTGGTCGATTTGACCGAGCGCAAATGGATGGAAGCTCAGCTCAAACACCACGCTTTTTATGACCTACTTACGGGCTTAGCCAATCGCTTCCTATTTATCAACCGACTTGAGCAGGCCCTTGTTCGTCTCGATCGCCACCGGGATGAACAGTGCGCCATCCTTTTTCTGGATCTTGACCGCTTTAAGGCCATCAACGAAAACCTCGGCCATACGATTGGGGATCAGCTCTTGGTAGCCCTCTCAAAGCGGCTAGAATCTTGTATCCGACGCTGTGATACCCTGGCCCGACTCGGCGGAGACGAGTTCGCCATTTTGCTCGAAGATATCGTCGGCCTGGAGGATGTGACGACGGTGTGCGATCGCATCCAAGCCGTCCTCAAAACCCCCTTTAAGCTCAGCAACCAAGAAGTCTTTAGCAGTATCAGCGTCGGCGTCATCTGCACCACCAACTCTACCAACTCCACCAAAAGCGCCAGCGACCTATTGCGCAGCGTCGATACCGCCCTGTCTCGAGCCAAAGCCCAGGGCGGAGCCTGCCACACCCTCTTCGAAGAAACCATGCACCAACGGGCCGCTGCCCTTTGGGAAATTGCCAATCAGTCGCAACTCGCCATCGAACGACAGGAACTCAACCTGCGCTATCAGCCGATCATTCACCTGGCCACCGGAGAAACCGTCGGATTTGAAGCCCTCCTCCGGTGGAATCATCCCCAGCACGGCTCCATTTCTCCAGCGGAGTTTATCCCAGTGATGGAAGAAACCGGTGTAATCACCACGATTGGACATTGGGTGCTCAAAGAAGCCTGCCATCAAGTCTGCCAATGGCAAGCAGAGCTGATGGATATACCCCTGAGTATCAATATCAACGTATCACCCAAGCAATTTGCCCATCCTCAGCTGGTAGAGCAGGTTGAAACCGTCCTTAAAGAAACCTGCTTAGCCCCCGGTCAGGTCCGCCTGGAAATCACTGAAAATGCTGTCATGCAGAGTCTGGAACTGGCGAAGGAAGTCCTGAATCGACTAAAGCAGCTCAACGTTAGCATCTGTATCGATGATTTTGGCGTCGGGTACTCCTCCCTTAGCCGCCTGCAGCAGTTACCCATCGATACCTTAAAAATTGATCGATCGTTTATCCAAAGCATTAACGCCGTCGGTGAAAATATCGAAATACCTCGCAGCATCATTGACCTGGCCTCAAATTTAGGCATGGATGTCGTCGCCGAAGGGGTCGAAACAGCCACCCAGCTTCATCAGTTACAATCCTTAGGCTGTCCCAAAGTCCAGGGCTTTTACTTCGCCAAACCGCTCACCCCTGATGCAGCACTGCGGTTTGTCCGCGACACTCAACCTAACAAAGCGACATAATTGCCTGATCACCTCATAACCTGATTACCTGTAGCGTAATTGCAATCTCGATCTTACCTGCTTATCTTTGGAAAAACTCCAATGTAGGTGATTGCTATGGGCACAAGCTTCTCAAAAATATTCTGGAGAAATTGGCTAGTGGTGGCGTCCGCAGGATGGATCATTTTTGGTCTGTGCATGTTACTGCTACCTGATGTCATGCAGTTGTTTTTCAATCGGTTGTTCAAACGAGTTTTAGCCGCTGATTTGCCATTTTCCCCAGCAGCAACAGACTATATAAATTTCACCTACGGCGTCTTAGGTGCGGTCATGGTTGGTTGGTTCACAAATCTTTTGCTGATCGCCCTTGGTTCTTTTAGCCGCGGCGAACAGGCCGGATGGCAAACAATAGCAACGTCTATTGGCCTTTGGTTTACCTTGGATACTACATACTCGCTCTGCAACGACTATGCCGAAAACGCCTTATTAAATCTCTTGGCGTTTGCTATGTTTGCAATCCCACTGGGGGCGACCTATCGAAAGTTTTATCCGCCTAGTGAGTAGGTCGGCAAAGATGGGTGGGTCAGCGAATCAATCGCCCTGGCCTGCTAATCTGATTGAAGCGTTCGTAACTTTCCGTAACATGGCAACGATTAACGATAACTACCTCAAACTCAAAGCAGGCTACCTATTCCCCGAGATCGCCCGCCGCGTCCGTACCTTTGCCGAAGCCAACCCGGATGCCCCGATCATCAAGCTGGGGATTGGTGACGTCACCGAGCCGCTACCCGAAGCCTGCCGCACCGCTATCATTCAAGCGACTGAGGAAATGGGCAATCGCGATACCTTCAAAGGCTATGGTCCAGAGCAGGGCTACCTATGGCTGCGTGAAAAGATCGCCCAGCAAGACTTCCAAGCGCGAGGCTGCGATATCGACCCGTCTGAGATCTTTATCTCCGATGGCTCTAAGTGCGACTGCGGTAACATTCTTGATATTTTTGGCAAAGACAACACAATCGCCGTTACCGATCCGGTCTATCCAGTTTATGTCGATACCAATGTTATGGCCGGACACACCGGACCTGCTGACGAGAGTGGAAAGTACGAAGGGCTAGTCTATATCCCGATCAGTGCTGACAACAACTTTACGGCCCAGATCCCGTCAGAGAAAGTCGATCTAATCTATCTTTGCTTCCCTAACAATCCCACCGGGGCCGTGGCTAGTAAAGATCATCTCAAAGCCTGGGTAGACTACGCCAAAGCAAACGGCTCTCTGATTCTCTTTGATGCGGCCTATGAGGCATTTATCACCGATCCTGAGATCCCCCATTCTATCTACGAAATCGAAGGAGCCAGGGACTGCGCCATTGAGTTTCGCTCTTTTTCTAAAAATGCAGGTTTTACAGGGACTCGCTGCGCCCTCACCGTTGTCCCCAAAAGTTTGATGGGCAAAGCCGCTGACGGCGCTGATGTAGAAATCTGGAAGCTTTGGAATCGTCGCCAATCGACTAAGTTTAACGGCGTTTCTTACATCATTCAGCGCGGTGCAGAAGCCGTCTACTCCGCCGATGGACAAGCCCAAACCAAAGCCCTGATAGACTTTTACTTAGAGAATGCCAAAATCATCCGTGAGCAACTCACCGCAGCTGGCATGAAAGTATACGGCGGCGTCAATGCCCCCTACGTCTGGGTACAGGCCCCCGCAGGCCTCTCTAGCTGGGATTTCTTTGATAAGCTGCTGCACAACTGC
>JBCDDJ010000342.1:0-7193 GCA_039180385.1 Cyanobacteria bacterium P01_G01_bin.38
CACGCATCACCGGGGTTACCGCCATAGGCACCACTTCCACCGGCAGTAGAAAGGTCGTACCCAGCTTATCCGTCAGCTTGCCATTGTCTACCACGACGATAAACTTAGCCGCCAGGGAATCGACAATTTTTTCCTGGGTATGGGCTGCCCCGCCCCCTTTGATCAGGTTCTTCTGCGGATCCACTTCGTCCGCCCCGTCAATCGCCATGTCAATGTGGTCCACTTCGTCTAGAGACACCAGGGGGATACCATAGTCACGGGCTAGCACAATCGCCTGAAACGAAGTCGGAATGCCTTTTACATCTTTGAGCTCCCCCGACTGGAGCCGCTCACCAATAAACTGGATCGCAAATGCGGTCGTAGATCCAGTTCCCAGGCCGACAATGGTGCCCGACTGCACCTGAGCTGCGGCAGCCCGCCCGACCTCTTGCTTCATCAGCTTCACCGGATCCATGCCTGCACTCATCTCTCAATACTCTCCTGCGCTAACTTTCGGGATCTAGCATACGGGAATGTGGGTAGTGGGTGGTGGGTAGTGGGTGGGGAAGATGGGGGAGATAATTACTCTTTTCCATCTCCCCCATCTCCTGCGTCTCCCCATCACCCTTCGCCCTTTCCCCTTCGCCTTTCCCCTTCGCCTTTCCCCATCACCCTCATCTCTCTCACCTCCCCACCTCCCCACCTCCCCACTATGAACCGCGCCTTATCCCTCATCCACCCCAACCTTGGTCACCAGCGTCTCTGGATCTGGCGTGGCTGGCGAATCCGCTATACCTACCTGATGCCAGATGATCCGACCGCCAGGGCCGCAACCCCGCTGCTGCTGGTCCATGGGTTTGGGGCCAGTCTGGAGCAGTGGCGACATAATTTGGTGGCGCTGAGTCAGCAGCGCCCGGTGTATGCCTTAGACTTGCTAGGCTTTGGCGGTTCGCAAAAGCCCGCAACGATGCTGGGGGCTCAGGTGTGGCAGGCCCAAGTGTTTGGGTTTTGGCAGATAGTGATAGGGCAGCCGGTAATTTTGATGGGGCACTCGTTGGGGGCCTTGGTGGCGCTCACCAGCGCAGCGGGCCATCCGCAGATGGTAGCGCGGCTGATTATGCTGACATTACCCCTGGCGCGGCAAGAGTTAGTGAGCGGCTGGCTCGATCGGCTGTCGCGAGGGGTAGAGAGCCTGTTTGCGTCGCCGCTGCTGCTGCGACCTCTATTTCAAGTGGTGCGACAGCCCTGGTTTTTGCGCTCGGCACTGCGAAAAGTGTATCGGCAGCCGGAACGGGTAGATGAGGAGCTGGTCGCGGCATTTGCGAGGCCGACCTGCGATCGCGGCGCAGCCAGGACGCTATGTTATCTGGTGCGATCGCGGACCAGTGCTGACTTTAGCCCCACCACCCATGATTTGATTAAGCAGCTACAAATCCCGATTTTACTGCTGTGGGGGACTGCGGACACGATTATTCCAATCCGCTGGGCAGAGCAGATGGTGTCGCTAAATCCACAGCTGACGTTTCAGGGGATTGAAGGGGGAGGCCATTGCTTATATGACGAATCACCAGAGGCAGTGCACGATGCGATCGCAGATTGGTTGTGAAATGCGGGGGATTCTGTAGGGGAAAGGTGACCTCGCCCCTACAGGGGAAATGCAGTTGATCCTAAACCATTGCGGTTGGGGTCTTTCGAACGCCGCCGGTGGTTCCATTTACGAATAGCGGCGGCCCTGCGCTGGGTTGGGGTCTTGTAACCCTCCATCTCGACCACATTGTCTCCGGTCTCTAGGGGCTTTTGCACCGTATTCAGGCAATCCTCAAGACTGCTGTAATAGGGCTCCAGCGCCAGTGCCCGCTCCAGCTCGTCAATGTCTCGAAACCGTTCATCTAGATCAGTCTTGAGCATCTTGGCCAAAATCTTGAGAAAGTGAGGCGTCAGGTGGACCGAATTTTGCCAGCGCAGCTCGTGGGTTTCTGGATCAACATCAAATTCCATCGGTGACCGCCCCGTCAGTAAATAAAGGCAGGTCACCCCAATGGCGTAGATATCACTCGCATAGCTAGGCCGTAACGCCAGCTGCTCAGGGGGGGCAAACCCCATGGTGCCCACAAAATGGGTCATCGGAGAGGCGTCAGCATCCGGCCCCTCCTCGTGATTCAGGCATTCGCGCACCGCCCCAAAATCAATTAGCACCAGGCGCTGGTCATCGCGACAGCGGATCAGATTAGGCGGCTTAATATCCCGATGGATCACGCGACTGCGGTGAATGTAGCGCACCACCGGGATGATTTCGTGCAAAAACTGTTTAACCTTAGCTTCTTTCTGCGCACCAGACTTGCGAATTTCTTTACTCAGGGTTTCACCGTGGATATATTCCTGAACCAGGTAAAACTCTCCCTTAAAAGTGAAGTAATCCAGCAGCAGCGGCAGTTGGGAATGACTGCCTAAGCGCCCCAAAATTCGCGCTTCTCGGCGAAAGCGTTGCTTAGCCCGCTCCAGCGCAATGGGATTATTGACCTTAGGAAATAACTGCTTGATCACACAAAACGGTGAGCCTGGCAGCATTTGATCGCGGGCCAGGTGAGTCACACCAAAGCCACCCCGCCCTAGAATGCGGACCACTTCGTAGCGATCTCGAAACAGTTGGTCCGAGTCACAGAGCTTTTTGAGGCGAGTATCGCGTTTAGGAGAACGAAAATCTGACATACGCGGAACAGAAGGAGACATAGGGTTGCCGCAATTGGAAATGAGCAACGGTCACTTTATAAAAGAAATACGACCTATCAGGCGTTCAAGCAGTGATTTCGATCGTGGTGAGGTGGTGAGTTGAGCGGTTCAGAGGGCAATAAACTTGGGCAGTGAAAATTTGAAATTGCTGCCTTCTTCTAGGATACTGTCAACTTTTATACTTCCTCCCTGTAATTCAACAAGTCTTTTACAAATCGCCAGACCAATTCCTGTCCCACCAGAGTCGCGGCTGCGAGATCGATCGGCCCGCCAAAATCGCTCAAAGATGTGGGGCAGGTCCTCAGGGGCAATACCAATGCCAGTGTCGGCTACCTCAACCCAAAGGGCCTGATCTGTTTCTGACACCGTTACTGTGATACTACCCATCGGCGTATATCGTAGGGCATTGCTCAATAAATTGACTAAAATCTGCTCAACCCGAGCCGGGTCGGCCTGCACGGGTGACAGCTGCGACGGCATCTTTAGGGTCAGCACCCGCGCTTGATCATCCACCAGCTGATCTTTAAAGCGATGCACCACCTGCGTTACCAAAGGGGCTAATTTGAGCTTTTGGCGGTGAATCGGTAAATACCCTGCCTCTAGTTTAGAGAGTTCCTGGAGATCGTCAATCAGCCGCTGTAAACGGGTCGTCTCACTAATCAGCCGTTGATACGTGTCTGGCGAAGCCGTTAGGGTCCCATCTGAGAGCCCCTCCAGATATCCTTTGACGACGGTTAAGGGGGTCCGCAGCTCGTGGGTCAAATCGCTGACCAGATCGCGCCGACGCTGCTCAACCCCCTCGAGGTCACCGGCCATGCGGTTAAAACTCAGGCCCAGCTGATTAAACTCTGGGATATCTAACGGCGGCACCCGCGCTTTCCAATCGCCGGTTGCATACCGTTGGGTAATCGTCTCCATCCGACTGAGCGGGCGAATAATCCGCCGTGAGATCAAATAGCTTAGCCCCCCCGCCGCACTTGCCCCCAACACCACCGACCAGAGCATGCCCCGCTGCCACGCATCGGTAAACCCCTCTAAGATTTGACCGCGAATGTGCTGCACTCGCACACCTCGCCCTTCCAGACGTTCTAAGGTCACCACAAAGTAGCGCGGTGTATAGAGCCGACTCACCACCGCCAGAGCCAAAATAGCCACCCCCATCACAATCAGATGGGAGAACAGTAAACGAGTTCTCAGCGGTAGATTTTTAGCCATTCAGGTGGATTTTAGATTTTGGATCTTAATGTTTTGAATATCATTTTGGACTTTCCCCTTTCGCCTTTCCCCCTTCCTCTTTCGCCCTCTTACCCACCTACCCTATACCCACTCCCACCACTCTTTACCCTTCATCCTCAAACCGATAACCCACCCCAATCACGGTTTTAACGAAGGTTGGCTGGGACGGGTCGGGCTCGATTTTTTTTCGCAATCGGGCGATGTGGGTATCGACCACCCGCTCATCGCCAAAAAATTCATCGCCCCAGAGCTTTTCAATCAGCTGGGTACGGTTCCAAACGCGACCAGGATAGCTCATAAAGGTAGCCAACAGGTCAAATTCAAGGGGGGTCAGCTCGATCAGCTCCGTGCCTTGCTCTAACTGACGGACAGCCGTTCGCTGATCCAGATCTACGGTAAAGTGAGCGGTGCGGTACGTATTTTCGAGACTTTGCTCGTGATGGCGCAAACTTCGCCGTAGCAGGGCCCGCACCCGAGCCACCAGCTCCCGAGGGCTAAAGGGCTTAACCATATAGTCATCGGCTCCGGTCGAGAGGCCAATGATCCGATCGAGTTCTTCGCCTTTGGCCGTCAGCATCAGGATATAAGGATCTTTAGGCCCGGGCTGCTGACGAATCCGTGCGCAGACTTCTAGCCCATCTAAGCCAGGCAGCATCAGGTCCAAAATAATTAAATCTGGTTGAAAAGCCTTGAAAGTCTCAATCGCAGTGATACCATCTCGGCACACCTGACAGGCAAAGTTCTCTTGACTCAAATAAAGTCGGATCAGCTCCGCGATTTCGGCCTCATCTTCTACGATTAGAATTTTCATTGGCAAATCGAGCCCAAATGCGTTGCTAGAGTACCACTTTAACGCTAGAGTAGCTTTCGCTATCAGGTAGAATCCTACACACTGTAATGTCTAAAAATACTGTGTGTTCCAAAAATGTGTTCAAAGGCATTTTCGAAAATAAAATCGAATTATTCAAAATATCGGCAGCTGTCCGATTGAGGAAATAGCAATGAACCCTTCCGTATCGGCATTTACCCTGGCTCATCTCAATCAAACCCTCACCAACCATCTCAATCAAACCTTGCAAAAGGGCGTGGCAGCACGCTGTGCGATCAATCGGGGCAAGCTCATGGTGCTGATTGAGCATCACGCTGAGCAATCTGTAAACAGTGCCTCTATTTTTGAAAAAGTAGAAAACTTGGTCCGCCAACAGCTCACCGATACAGGGCTACCGGAGGAGGCATCGGATCTGGTCACGGCCACTGATGAGGTGAATGTACAGATCTATATTAAACATGTAGCTGCCAGCCAACCCCAAGATATGCATCGGTTTAGCTGGCAGCTCAGCGATGGGTTTGATGCGGTCTTTGGCGAAAAATCAATTGCCGATGCCGATGCCCACACCTTCGAACCCGCCTTTCCAGAGACCTTAGAAGACCCCTCTGAATCTGATTTTGCAGAGGATTCTTACCTGGGCGACCTGCCTGAGATCGACTCTATGGAGGAGACGCTAGCCTACGAGGGCACAGATGCAACGGAGCTGATGACCGGTGCCGAAGCCTTGCAAAACCGGTTCGGTACGGAAGAGGTCGAGGGTGAAGCAGATATTCATCTCGATGAATCAGCACTTGAGCTTGAGTATGACGGCCTCGAAGTCGAAGACCCTGACCTTTCCTCGACTGAGCTAGAAGCTGAGGCTCAAGCGCTCTGGGGCGATGCCCTTGATGGGGAACCCGGCAACGAGGCAGCGCCTAATGTGGCCGCCGTAGATGAGTCGGATGTGCTTAATCGGACCCCCAGCAAAAAACGGTTTGAGCTACCGATTGAGCCTAGAGCCTTTGCCGCAGGTCTATTGGCAAGCTTGGTTGTAGGCGGGCTGGGCTATGTGCTAACGCGCCCGTGCAATTTTGGCAGATGCGATCGCATCACCAAAGCCGAGGCCCTCGGTGACGCCGCTCGAGTTGCCCTTAGCGATAACCCCTCCCCACAAACCGTGCTGGATATGCGAGACCAGCTCACCACCGCAGTGCAGCAGCTGCGCCCCATCCCCCCCTGGTCATTTCATCGAGACGATGCCCAAACGTTGCTAGACACCTATCAAGGAGAAGTCAATGACCTGGACAGCGTAATCAATGCCCAGCAAGAGGCCACCGTCGCCGCCGATGAAAGTCAGTCGCCCCCCCACCCGATCAAGCACTGGCAGACGGTCGCTGACCAATGGCGAGATGCGATCGCGCTGTTAGAAAGCATCTCCCCCGAGAGCACCATCCATACCGAAATCGTTGCCCCCAAGCTGACCGAATATCGCAATAACCTCAACACCATCGAAGGGCGTATCGCCGCCGAACAAGCCGCCGACAACAGCGTTAACCAGGCGCTACAATCGGCCCTGCTTGCCACTCAACTGGCCGAAAAAGCCACCTCCCTCGAAGCATGGGAAACTGCCCTGCGTCAGTGGGAAAATGCGGTTCGTCAGCTCAAGCAAATCCCCAACGGCACCCTGGCCTACGGCGAAGCTCAAAAGCTGCTGCCTAAGTACGACGCCGAGCTGAGCAAAGTCAGAAACCGGACCCGTCAAGAGCGCGTCGCCAACCAGTTTTACAACGAAGCCGTGCGCTACGCCGCCGAAGCCCGCAACTATGAATCTCAAAACCAGTGGACCCTGGCCATGATGAACTGGCGCAATGCCCTCACCCAGGCTAAAGGCATTCCCCAGGGCACCGCCCGCCACGATGAGAGCCAAAACCTGATCAAAACCTACCAGGCCTCCCTCAGCAAGTCCCAAGACAACCTGCGACAGGCAACACGGTTCCAAAAAGCGGAAAGCAACATCAACACGGTTTGCGGCAGCGCCTTGCAGTACTGCACCTACGCCATGCAAAACGGCAAGGTACGCCTGAATATTGCGGCAGGCTATGACGATTTGATCGAGCTGTCGATCACCCCCCCGGATCAGCGTCCGGCTCCTGCGGCTAACCAGCAAATGATTTTCCAGGCTAATAACATGCTGGAGCGGATCACCAATATTGGTAAGCAAACCCAGCTACAAATCGAGCTATACGATGCAGGCGGGGCGTTTATTGCCAGATATCAGCCTGATTTGAATGGGTATGTGAAACGGTGAGGAAAGGGGTGAAAGGGGAAGGGCGAAAGGTGAAGGGGGATTAGTCGTAGGTTGGGTTACCACATTACCTGAATCTTTCTGATTTATCAGCTAATCCAAACCCAATACCTCAGAATCTATCCCAGCAATAAC
>JBCDDJ010000343.1:0-7156 GCA_039180385.1 Cyanobacteria bacterium P01_G01_bin.38
GCCCGCTGGGCCACCGCCTGGACGCGATCTTGCAGGGTAATGGCGCGCCCGGTCATGCCATCGCGACCCGACACCACAATCGGCTCGATGGCCCCATCTAGCTCAGGGATCGCCATCTGGAGCGCCACCTGAATGGGATGCAGTCCCAGATCGCTGCCTTCCCATTCTTCAGTGGTTTGGAACACCAGGGGAAGCGAGACCATATAAGGTCGATTGAGCTTTTTGAGCGATTCGATAGCCTTGGGGTGATCTTGGCGTGCAGGGCCCCCCACCAGGGCAAACCCAGTCAGCGAGACCACCGCGTCAACCAGCGGGATCTCGGGATTGAGCGGATCATAGAAGTAGGCTTCGACGGGCTTAGAAAAATCGAGACCGCCTGCAAAAACCGGAACCACTCGGGCCCCTAAATATTCAAGCTCTTGCACCATTGATACATAGTGGGCTTCGTCCCCAGTAACCAGGTGGGTGCGCTGGAGTACGACCCCGACGCAGGGTGCGCGCTCGGAGCGACAGGCCTCCGGCAGATCTGTACGGGAGCTGTACCAGTTGAGGTATTCCTTGAGGTCTTCGTACATAGTCGGTGCCAGCGGATGCCAGATACCGATATCGGGGTAGGTGACGGGCTCCTGATAGTCCATTGGCGCAGGGGCACCCTCGACGGCAGCCTCTGGAAGGATGTAGCGGTCGGTCAGCATGAGTAGGAAATTTTCCAGGTTCTCAGGGGAGCCGCCGAGCCAGTATTGGAAGCTGAGCATAAAGTTGCGCGCATCCTGGGCCTTTTCGACCGGTAGATACTTGAGCACTTTAGGCAGCGTCCGCAGCAGTTTCAACATGGCATCTTCAAACCCACTGCCCTGCTTTTGGCGACGCTTTTTCATGAAGTCGCCAATCACACTTTTGGACTGCCCCAACTGCGCCATCGAAAAGCTACCCAGCTTATTGAGGCGCATTACCTGGGGCATAGAAGGGAAGACTACCGCTGCATCGAGATTATCTCGATGGGGCTTGACCGCAACCGCGACCTTTTCTGCCAGGTCTTCTACAAAAATCAGTGACCCAATGAAGACATTGGCTTCAGAAATATCTTGCTTAAAGGCTTCGTAGTTTTCTTCACTGCGAAGCTCTTCGATCAGATAGCCGCTGATCTCGACGGCTATCTGAGAATTGTTGTCATTGATAGACCGAACCGCAGCCGATAATGAACTCTGGTACTGGGGTTCTAGCACGACATAGACCACTTTCACCAGGAAACGCTCCCCTAAGTTATCGGGTGAGATATGTCTCACAGTGGGCTTGACGTGAGTGAACATGCAGTTAAACTCCTTGCTCAGTGTGTTCTCTCTAGCTCTCTCGTTAGGCGATGATTGCCCCGTCAGCGACGGATTGCCCTAGCCATTCATTAATTTTTGGACTTTTGTAAATCAAGAAGCTATTTGAGTGAAAAATAAGGCTTATAGCTTTACAAAAGTGAACAAACAAGATAACAAGCTCAGGCTTACAGGTCTTGGATACATTTAAAGCCTACCTGTGTTTGTATCAAAAAATCCCCTATTGAAGAGGCATTGGGACAAGATGAGACACAATTTTACATATTTGAAAGGGTGATTTTGTAACTATTTTTTACAATTTAAATGAGTGAATGCTCATTTTTATGATTCAAATAAATTAATTAAATACATTTCCATTCCCTTAAGATGAGATCGATCTGCGGTTAGGAGACAACGATGCGAATTTTGGTGATGGGTGGCACCCGGTTTATCGGGGTGTATTTGACTGAGCAGCTATTGGCCCAGGGGCATGAAGTCGTGTTGCTTAATCGAGGTAATCACCCTGTGCCCAGTGGGGTGGGGCAGATTATGTGCGATCGCAAAGACCCTAATGCCCTCAAAGCGCAACTCGCCAGCGAATCCTTCGACGCGATTTTTGACAACAACGGACGCGAACTCAGCGACACCCAACCGCTAGTAGAGATCTTTAAGGGCAAGCTGCAGCACTTTATCTACGTCAGCTCAGCGGGGGTTTATCAAAAATCAGACCAGATGCCCCATATCGAAGGCGACCCGGTGGACCCCAAAAGCCGCCATCGCGGCAAATTTGAAACCGAAGCCTATCTGGCTGAGCAAGGGATACCGTTTACTTCGATTCGCCCCGTCTATATATATGGACCTCAAAACTACAACCCGTTAGAAAGCTGGTTTTTTGACAGGGTAGTGCGCGATCGCCCCATCCCGATTCCGGGCAATGGGATGGCGATCACCCAGTTAGGACACTGTGCTGACCTGGCCAGCGCTATGGTAGCGGTGCTAGGCAACCCCAAGGCCATTGGCCAAATCTATAACGTGTCCGGGGAGCGCTACGTGACGTTTGACGGGCTGGCGCGAGCCTGTGCCGTAGCGGCGGGCAAATCCGACGATGTACAGCTCATCCACTACGAGCCCAAAGCCTTTGACTTTGGCAAGAAAAAAGCCTTCCCGATGCGGGTGCAGCACTTCTTTGCAGCCATTGACAAAGCTAAGCAGGATCTGGGCTGGCAACCCCAGTTTGATTTAATGGCTGGACTCAAAGACTCGTTTCAAACCGACTATTTGGCCAATAATAAAAGCCACATTGAAGTTGATTTTTCAACGGATGATCAGATTTTGAAGGGATCATCGTAACCATTAAACTGTAACCATTGAGTTTGCCCAAAAATATTTTTTTAGACAACAGGTCTCAGCAACCTTGCTGAGACCTGTTTTTGTTTTGGGCTAGCAGATAATCCTGTACCACAGGACAGATCAAAACTGGCCTGAATGATTTATTTAATGTATGTCACAAAACCATAACTTATGTATGAGCAATATCTTAATTTTTCCGAAATTATCGGTGGAGCTCCTTTTGGGGATGTGTTGTTATGTATACCCCCTATCAAGTAGTAACTTACAACCGCAATGGGTCACTGAAGACATAGTGGCATCACTAGGTATATCAGCCCATGTAGGATTGCTGAGTATCCGAAAGGGATGAAAATTTGAGTACTTACACTTTTATGATTTTGGGGTTTGCTCGTTATTGTTTGAATAGGTTCAAAAATAATCAACCTTGGGTTCACCTGGCCCTTGCCGTTTGCCATAGGTAAACAATAATTTGTCTCTCTAAGTATTGGTTAAACCCAATTTTGAGTGAATCCAAATAAAGATCGTCGTTAAGGACAAAACTTTTACTCAGATTTATTTTTAATATCTTAAACAACCTGGTCTTCTAATATAGATTGCCGAATCAAATACGCCGATTTGCTTAATCTCAGGACATCTATGTTTATTAGGGGCATTCTTATAAAAAGAAAGCTTGATAAAAGCAAGCCTAAGTTTTTTTAGCTCGCGCTCACGCTGCATCATCATCATGGTCTTGAAATCGTTGATAAACCTGGGTCATACCCGGGGCTGTTGTTTGCGCCTGGGTACCCCTTTATGCGCTAGATATGGTCTAGCGGTCACGACAACCTCACTGGCCATCGGTCTAGGCACTTTTTTGCCCGCTGCCGCCGCCACGTTTACCGCTGACATTGGCCCCCAGTCACCTGGCCCCCTCCAGGCAATCTCGACAATCCCTCAATATCAACCCCAGCCCGGAGAAACCTTGTTGGACGTAACCCTCGAACTCAGCGGTGGTTTACAAGGAAGTGTTGATATTGATAATCCGACCCAGCGAGCCCAGTCCGTTAGAGTCAGTCTGGTCGGGAATTTAGCCTTATTTGGGCCACAGTCTCAGCGGCTATTGTCCACATCGCCCCGATTTGCGACAACTCAGTCGATCTCAAAAGGGTCAGCTGGGTTGCAACTCACTGACTTAAAAGCAATAACGCCTGATCTCGGTGAGGGTGCGCCCACCCTCACCTTATCGGCCCAGACCCCCTATGTCACAGAAAACTTTGTCGGCAATGGGCTGCTTGATTTGAGCTTTTTAGCCGTAGATACCTCTGGAGTACAAGGGTCAAAAACCCTGGAGAGTCGCTTTTCAACCCAGGCAAAAGCCACTGTACGGGTCAGCTATAACACCCAGCCAACGCTTCAAAATCCACCACCAGAGCCGCTATCGGTGCCAGAGCCGTCAGTCATTTGGGGGATGATAGCGGGGGGTTTATTCAGTCGCGGCTGGTGGATTGAGAAAACCCGCAATTCAAAGGTTCGGTAACCCCCCCTTCAGCTAACAGCGGTGTCTGAGCACACTAGAGATAGCTTTTTAACACACTAGCTGTAAAGCCGGAGCAAAGACTATGGGAAAAGTCGTCGGAATCGACTTAGGGACCACCAACTCGGTGGTTGCTGTTATGGAAGGGGGGAAGCCCACCGTTATCGCTAACGCAGAAGGGTTTCGCACCACCCCATCGGTGGTCGCCTATGCCAAAAATGGTGATCGCCTTGTGGGTCAAATTGCGAAGCGTCAGGCGGTGATGAACCCCGAGAATACGTTTTATTCTGTCAAGCGCTTTATTGGTCGTCGTAACGACGAAGTTGGTCAAGAGACCTCTGAGGTGCCTTATAAAGTACTCAATGTGGGGGGCACTGTTAAGTTGGAGTGCCCCTCGGCTGATAAGCAGTTTGCGCCTGAGGAGATTTCTGCCCAGGTATTGCGTAAGCTGATTGACGATGCCAGCAAGTATATTGGCGAGAAAGTCACCCAGGCGGTAATTACGGTGCCTGCGTACTTCAACGACTCTCAGCGGCAGGCCACCAAAGATGCGGGCCGCATTGCCGGGGTTGAAGTTCTGCGGATTATCAACGAGCCGACGGCTGCGGCCCTGGCTTACGGTCTCGATAAAAAGAGCAACGAAACCATTCTAGTATTTGACCTCGGGGGCGGGACCTTCGACGTGTCAGTGTTAGAAGTGGGTGACGGTGTCTTTGAGGTGCTGTCTACTTCGGGGGATACCCACCTGGGGGGTGACGACTTTGACAAAAAGATCGTCGACTTCATGGCTGAGAGCTTTATGGCCTCTGAAGGCATCGACTTGCGTAAGGATAAGCAGGCCCTACAGCGCCTGACAGAGGCCGCTGAGAAAGCCAAGATTGAGCTATCCAGCGTGACCCAGGCGGAGATCAACCTGCCCTTTATTACTGCGACCCAGGATGGGCCCAAGCACCTCGACACGACGCTAACCCGCGCCAAGTTTGAGGAGCTGTGCTCTGACCTGATTGATCGCTGTGGCGTGCCGGTTGAAACTGCCATGCGCGACGCCAAGCTCTCCAAGTCTGATATTGACGAGATCGTCCTGGTCGGCGGTTCAACTCGGATCCCAGCGGTTCAGGCCCTGGTAACTAAAATCTTGGGTAAAGAACCCAACCAGAGCGTTAACCCGGATGAGGTGGTCGCCGTCGGAGCTGCGATTCAAGGGGGCGTACTGGCGGGTGAAGTGAAGGACATCCTGCTGTTGGATGTGTCGCCGCTCTCCCTTGGGGTCGAAACCCTGGGTGGTGTGATGACCAAGCTGATTCCCCGTAACACCACCATCCCCACCAAAAAGTCTGAGGTGTTCTCGACGGCGGTGGATGGCCAGACCAACGTTGAAATCCATGTCCTGCAAGGGGAGCGTGAGATGTCCAACGACAACAAGAGTCTGGGGACGTTTCGACTCGATGGCATTCCGCCTGCACCGCGGGGTGTGCCTCAGATTGAGGTGATCTTTGATATCGACGCCAACGGCATCCTCAACGTCACGGCCAAGGACAAGGGCACGGGCAAAGAGCAGTCGATCAGCATCACTGGCGCGTCTACCCTCTCAGATACCGAGGTCGAGCAGATGGTAAAGGATGCGGAATCTAACGCCGCTACCGATAAGGAGCGTCGCGAAAAGATCGACCTCAAAAACCAGGCCGACTCGCTGGCTTACCAGGCTGAGAAGCAAGTCGAAGAGCTGGGCGATAAGGTGCCCGCCGATGACAAAGAGAAAATCGAAGGTCAGATTAAGGATCTCAAGGACGCGATCGCAAGTGATGACGCTGACAAGATCAAGGAGGTGACCACCGAACTCCAGCAGGCGCTATACACCTTGAGCAGCAATCTTTATCAGCAGGCAGGCGGTGACGAGGCCGCAGCGGGGGCTGCCCCCGGCGGTGACGGAGATGGCGCTGCTAGTGGCGGCGATGATGACGTCATCGATGCTGAATTCTCGGAAACCGAGAAGTAATTTAAGTTTGGTCGGCAGCGCTGGGATTCTGTCCCTGACGCTGCCGACCTCAGACGGACTTGCTCCGGCTAGCAAGGGGGTGAATGGTTTTGGCCATTCACCTTTTTTTGATCAACCCTAGCCAGCTTGAGGCTTTGTAATGTTTACCTGAGGACAAACGACAGGGCTGGATATGGCCAGCTTTTATGTTGAATTTGTTGACTTTCTTAAATTAAATCTGCCTTTTTGTCCGATCGCCCCATCCACTCGTTAAGCTGCAGAAGGCGTGATTACCTTCAAAGTGTAGTGGTGCTATCGGGCAATTCTGACCTAGCCACACGGCCCTCTTTTGCAACAACGCAGGATGCAAGCGGTGACCTACAACTGGCACTTGCGATCGCAACCGAGCCTGCGTTGCGGTCCTTGTTGAGTGACTGTATGCCAGCCCTGGTCAGCCCCGAGCAGATCGATCAGGTCGAAATTCAGGTCGGGGTGCCCCTGGCTGAGGGCACATTAGATGGGCTAATGCGGTTTGAGCGAGTCCATTGTTTGCTCAGCGGCAAAATCCTCGATACCCATCAGCGTCCTCTAGCAAACCCCGAATATGAGCAATCCTCAGCACTAACGCTGTATCATTCCACCCTGCAAACCCTGAGCGAGCGAGTCTGCCCCCAAACAGCCCTGGCCATCTTGACCCATGTGGGGTACTCAGCTGAGCAAGCCGATGCTATTTTGCATCTGCCCAGACAGGCCTGGCACAAAACTTGGTGGTGGCAACTCGACGAACGCGGTCATTTAGCCGAACCGTTTTACCGCTGGATGCGGCTACGGGATCATCCGAGTGGTACCCTGACGCTGCAATATCAAGACTACTATCCCGAAACTTGTCCCCCTTGCTTTTACAGCGAAATTCAGCAGGTGCCTGTGCTGGTGAGGACTTCGGGGCAAGCATTTTCGAGCACGCTGGCGGCTCTAAATCGCGCCCGTGCCGCCTTTGAGACAGATCTGGCC
>JBCDDJ010000344.1:0-7147 GCA_039180385.1 Cyanobacteria bacterium P01_G01_bin.38
GATAGGGGATGGCCCTCAATTAGTTCTTGGGCTAAATAAAACTCTTTATTGTCTTCAAAGTGGGCCAATAAACGGGGAATTTGAGGATGGGAGCCTAGTTTGTAAAGTGCTTGAGCCTCAGTATCAAAAAGTCGCCGGGCCACTTGCAAGTCTTGGGCACCCGTGACCTGAGGCTTGAGCTGCTTGATCACGCACACGGGCTGCCCCGGCAAGTGTAAATCTTGAGCCCGAAAGGTTTGACCAAAGCCACCAGCACTCAACTGTTCGATGATTTTGTAGCGTCCTCCCAGGGGTTGGTCTGGCCGGAGTGCTCGAAAAAAATTCATCGCCATACGCGTTACGGTAAATCTATCTCAGTAGTGTTCTCAATAGCCTCTGGCTCAATGGCATCTTGAATACCGTCTTCGTCTAAGGGTACACGCTCTGATGTGATGCGTTCTGATGTGATGCGTTCTGATTTGGATACCTGCTCTTTTTCGATTTCAAACTCTAATTCAGAGGTTGAATCCCGATAAAACTGATAGTAAGCAGCGTCATCTTCAAAGTCGTGCTGCTGCATCATGCCGCAAATGAGACCTTTATGGAGTAACCATTGACCCACCAGGATAGCGCCCTCTCGGGTGTAGTCACGCTTTTGCATGAGCCACCCTACCACCGCAGACCCGGTAAAACTGTCTGGGTAGAGATCAGACTGATCGGTGTGATCTTTCACCTCCAAACCCTGATCTCCCTGCATGGCATCAGCCAAGGCTTCTAAATCAAGATTTGATAAGACGTCATTTGATAAGTTATCGGGTAAGCCGTCCGATCTTCCCCCTGTCGATAGGTCTGCTGCCTGGGTTTGAGCTTCAACCTGCTCGGTAAGTAGCGAAGCCGCTGGCGGCGGAGCAGAGGATGAATTTGGGGAGGAGGCAGATGAAGGAAGATTGGATAAACCACCCATTTGCTGCTTCAAAAGGGTCACCAACTCATTTAGCTGGGGCGATCGCAAATGTAAATCCCGCTGGGGAAAGGGCACCTCAATCCCATGACGGTTGAGACTGGCTTCGATGGCATAGTTCAAATCGCTCCTCACTCGAAATTGCTTACGCGGCTCCCCCGTCCAAACCATGATTTCAAAATTTAGCGCACTGTCCCCAAAACTCTGAAACCAGACCTCCGGCTCAGGGCGCAGCAGCACTTCGGGATGCCGCTTGATGGCCTCTAACAAGGCCGTCTTGACCAAGCCGATATCAGAGCCATAGGCCACGCTGACCGGCACCCGCAGTCGCGACACCGGGTTGCCATGGCTCCAGTTGATGACCTCGCTCTCTAAAAAACGAGAATTGGGGACAATGATTGTGACGTGGTCCAGGGTATAAATTTCGGTGCTGCGGGCCCCAACCCGCTTGACAATGCCCACCAATTCTCCAAGGTTAATAAAGTCTCCAGCCTGAATCGGGCGTTCGAGGGTAATGATAAAGCCGCTGATAAAGTTGTTGGTAATATTCTGGACACCAAACCCAATCCCTACCCCCAGCAAACTTGCCAAAATCGCCAGCGTACTGGAATCAATACCCCAGGTTTGCAGCAGGACAATGGCTCCCAAAAAGACCAGCACATATTGGATTAAAACGCTGAGAATATCTTGGATACGGGGCTCAAGTCGGGCTCGACTCAGGACATAGAGCCGAAAGAACTGTGCGATCGCACGGGCCACAAACCATAGCCCAACGGTCAGACCGAGCAGTAGCAGCAGTTCTATAGCGGAGAATTGACCGCTGCCCAAATCAATAATTTTGGCCGTCAGGAATTTGGAAATCGTGTAGCGCCAGCTGCGGGCCTGCGGAAAAATATCTGTGACATAGAGCACGAAGATCAGCCACAGCCCGACCTTGAGCCCCAATAAGGCGAGTTGCCAAAATAGCTTGATCGGCCCTTCCCAATCAGTGAAGGGGTTGGCCGTGTATCCCAACCATTGATTGAGATATCGAGACCCTAAGCGCCCAGCCACCCGAAGGATCAGGTTAATTGCGATCGCGACCGCCAGCAAAATCACACTGTAGAGCACAGCCTGTCGAAAATAACTGGGGCTGCGTTCGAGCTGACCTTGACGCAGGGCTTGCTCTAGCTTGTCCGCCCAGAGGCGGGCCTGCCTATTGGGCTGATATCCAGGCGTGATCACATCAGCTTGGGTAATCGTCACCAAAATGGCTTCACTGTGCTGACTTTGCAGATAGACCAGATTTTCTGGCGTTTGGACCACCTCAACGATAGCCAGCTCAGGGTTTCGTACCTCTTGTTTGAGCTGGGTATTAATGCGACGGGCCCGTTCTGTCGCACTTAAATTATTCGTGCCATGGATTTCAAAAACAATGCGACCGTCTACCACGATCGGCGCATCTCCAGCCGCAGTGAGCGGAGCCAGCTGCGATTGGGCTGGCTGCGAAGAGAGCACCCAGCTCAAGGCCAAAAGGGCTAGAAAAACCCAACCCCACTGCCGCACTTGACTCCCTACTGGATGTAGCAAGCGTCTAAAACTAGGCCGTTTTCGTGATCTCAAGTGCCCCCAATCTCTCAGTTAGAGATGCTTAAGTTAGAGATATTTAAGGACGATTCTAAAGACATGGGCTCAGGGGCGGGAGCATCAATTTGGGGCCGAGCCTGCTTAAGTAAGACTTGAGCGATAAACCATAGGCCGACACCCATCAGTAATAGAACGCCGCCCCCCAGTACCCAGATCAAGATAACGTTGGGATTTGCCCCCACCTCCGCTTTAGCGAGATGGCTATGATCCCGATTCAATTCAGTGGAATTAGATTCATCCGTGTTCAAAATCGCGGCTGTAATCTTAAAAGGGCCAATTCTGACCGTATCTTTCGCTGTCAAGACTTGTCCATCTTGCCGCACCGGACGACCGTTGAGAAACGTGCCATTAGCACTTTTATCTGCGATGTGCAGCTGCCGATTAACCAGGGTAATGAGGGCATGGCATCGAGAAACCTGCTGATGCACTAACTCTAGATGGGACACAGATTGGTTGCCCAATCGTGTCGGCATTTTAGCCGCCTCGCGCCCAATCGCAATGGGGGTCTGAAGCGAAGCACTATGGGAATTTCCGGTCAGGGGATCTTCCCAGATAAGTTTAAGCACGACAGGTTCACCTGACATGGCGATTTCTAAGGCTGTAAGGCATAGGACTGTTTCACTTAGACTTTAACCTATCCCCTTGTCGAGATTGGCAAAGATCTTCTGACTATCCGCCCGTCGTCATCTACAATCCGCCATCTCCCATATCGCCCACAATCGACTTCATCCCCTCTAATGTGGCCGGAATACTGCGGGGATCCATAAACATAATTTTGCTGCTGTCGCTAGCCCCAATTTTTTGACCCATGTCGAGATAACCCTGGGCGAGCAAATATTGCAGCGCCTCCCGAGCCTGGGGATCGGTTTTGAGCTTTTGGCCAATCACCTGCATCGCATCTGAGATCGCCTGGGCTTGGAGCACCTGCTGCTGTCTCACGGCCTGAGCCTCGAGCACAATCGCCTTTTGCTGGGCTTCCGCATCCAGGATAGCCGATTTTTTTCGGGCCTCTGCATTCAGCACGTCTGCTTCCGCTTTACCTTTGGCGGTGTTGATGGCGGCTTCTTTTTCACCCTCTGAGGTAAGAATGGCGGCACGCTTTTTACGTTCAGCCGTCATTTGTAACTCCATCGAGTCTTGGACGGCTTTTGAGGGCATGATGTCGCGCAGCTCGACGCGGGTGACTTTGACGCCCCAAGGGTCGGTGGCGATATCCAGTTCCCTCAGCAGAGTTTCGTTGATATCGGCACGAGCGGTAAAGGTTTCATCGAGCTCGAGCTTGCCCATCTCGGCCCGAATCTGGGTGAGCACCAGGTTGACCATGGCGGCATGGAGGTTCTCAACTTTATAGGCCGCTTTTTCGAGGTCGATAATCCGCCAGTAGACCACGGCATCGACCGTAATTGCCACGTTATCTCGGGTAATGCTGGGCTGAGGCGGCACATCCAGCACCCGCTCCCGAATGGTCTGTTTATGGGTAACCCTGTCAAGAAACGGCATGGTGAAATTCAGGCCAGGTCTCAGCTTTCTGCCGTTATATTTGCCCAGGGTCTCCACCAGGGCTTCATCCCCTTCATTGACAATTCGAATCGAGCCCGCTGCGACTGAGCCGCCTAGCGCCAATAAAATGAGGAATCCAAACGGGTTCATTGAGCTACTCCTAAAAACCAATAAAAACTAAGCAACGTCACCAAGAGAAATCGGCTGAGCGTTAACTTTGTAGGATATTTTCTGGCATCACAATCAAGGTATTTCCTTCGCGACCAATCACCACGACATGCTGATTAGCTGCGATCGCAGCTTGCGTATCACTACAGCGTGCCTGCCAAGAATTCCCCTCATAAATGACCCGCCCCGCTTGGCCAGGCGCAATGGAGGTTAGCGTTCTGGCCTCGGTTGACTCGCGCAGCGCGGGGGGCGTTTTATTTGGGATAAACCGTCGCAGCGCCCAAAATGCCGTCAGCGACAGCAGCATCCATAGCACTACTTGCAGGCTGAACTGGGGTACCACCATAGAGAGCAGTGCCACGGCCAGCGCGCTAATCCCCAGGGCTGATTCTAAAAACGCAGTGGGGATCATCAGCTCCATCAAACAAAGCGTGACCCCAACCACCACCCAAAATAAAGTCAAACTCATAGTCCAAACTCACAGTCCAAACTCATAGCGTGGAGCAACGATAGGCCTTTCTATCTCCAGAGTAATTCAGCAAAATCAAGTTTGATTCTATACATGAAGAACTAATAAGCAACTTGCCCAAATCTGAGCCTCAAACAGCGGTCTATATCAATCTCTAAATCAGGGCTCCAAGCCAATAGCCAACCGTTCGCTTTGCGATTAACATGAGTCTATTCTTTTTGGCTGAGCTAAAACGGGATACCCCACGGGGCCAGCAAACGCTGGTTTGGTGACAATCCAAGCGTCAGGTTTCAGACAGGTTTTGGGTGGTCCGCGTGAGCAAATGAGACGTTTGACCGACAACCTGGCCCCTACCCACCCGGTTTCTAACTCCTAACTCCTAGCTCCTGGCTCCTGAGTTCTCTTAAATGTTTTCGATATGAGCAGTCCTGACCTAAGTAAATATCCATATAAGCAGTATGTTTGGGCACTCGGAGATGGGGTGAGCGATATTCCCCTGGGTCAGCTGATTGATAACCGTTATAAGATTGTTTCCCCCTGTGTCTGGCTCGATACTCAAGCTACCGAACAGCCAAAGGTTCCAGACGCGATTCCCACCTTTGCCCAGCCATACCTGCAGGCCTATGCATACCAATTGCACCTCCCTACGGTATATGGGGTTTGCCACCAAGACGGGGAGCCGATTTTACTGCTCAGCAACGTGCCGGTTGATCGAGGGGGCAGACTATTTCCCACGCTAAATCAAGGCTGGGAGAGAACGACCGCTTTTCGGCAAGTCTACTGGCTGTGGCAGATGCTCGAGCTGTGGCAGCCCTTAGCCAACCTGGGTGTCGCCGCGAGTCTATTAACCCTTAACAATATTCGGATTGAGGGCTGGCGGATTCGGCTGATTGCCCTAGCCAGTGAGCCCAAACAGCCCACTCTAGAAGATTTAGCCGATATTTGGCGGACCTTATTACCCACCGCCCATCCCTCCCTAGCCCCCACCCTCGAAAAAATCTGCGATCAGTTAACCGAGGCCAATCTTGAGTCACTGTTAGAAGACCTCAATCGTCTGTTGCTCAATGAGGCCATTCCTTTCTCTGTCAATCTACAAATCGCGGGTGGGACCAGCCCTGGCCCTCAACAAAAGCAAAACGAAGATGCTTGCTACCCCAGTCGGGCAGAGTTTAAGCGGACGAGCACCGCCGATCTGCCCCTATTGCCCAGACTGGGCATTGTCTGCGACGGGGTCGGGGGCCATGCCGGGGGCGAAGTGGCCAGTCAAATTGTGGTGCGATCGCTACAGCTACAGCTGAGAGGACTCCTCCTAGAAGCCACTGAGCAAACTATCCCCATGCCCCCAGACCTGGTCATCGAGCAAATTGAGGCTGCTATTCGCGTTGCCAATAATCTCGTGGCTAGTCAAAACGACAACCAGGGACGGCTAGAAAGGCAACGCATGGGGACCACCCTGGTTGTCGCATTACAGCTCCCCCAGCGGATCCCCGTGGGGGAAGGTTGGGAAGACGTCAATGAGCTTTACATTGCCCATGTGGGCGACAGTCGCGCCTACTGGATTACCCCTGAATACTGCCATCAGCTGACCATAGATGATGACATCGTCACCCGTGAGGTCACCACCGGCAGGTCTCTACTCAAAGCTGCCCAGCAACGCCCCGACGCCAGCGCCTTGACCCAGGCCATCGGCACCCGTGAGGCCGAGTATCTCAAGCCCCATATCCAGCGCTTTATCCTCGATGAAGAAGGCGTCTTACTGCTTTGTTCAGACGGGCTCAGCGATCATCACCGGGTCGAAGAATCTTGGGCCAACTACATCGGCCTGATCGTGACTAATATCGTATCCCTAAGCTCAGCCGTTGACTCCTGGATTGAGCTCGCTAACCAAAAGAATGGCCACGATAATGTCGCTGTCGTGTTGATGCACTGCCAATTTGCTGGCCCCGCCGCCCCCACCATCGAAACCGGCAAGCTCATCACCCAGCAAGACCTCATGCCGGAAACAGAACTCACCGAGGCCTCTAAAGCCCTGCTCTATGGTGAAACCGAAGAAGACCTGACCGGCGTTGACACCCTGGATGATGGCCGACCCCGCCGCTCGCTGGTACCCCTGCTCAAGACCCTCCTGACGCTGCTATTACTAGCAGGAATCGGGGTCGCTGGCTATATTGGCTGGCGCACCTGGCAACCTAGACCGACAGCACCAGAAATTACTTTGCCAGAATAGAGGCGAAGGGCGAAAGGGGCAAGGCGAAAGGGTTATTTGGCAAGGGTTTTGGATTTTAGAAGAATAGTTGTCCATGCCTAGAGAAGCGTTTGAGTTGCTCTGGGTTAGAGAATCAAAATCCCCCCTTTCGCCCTTTACCCTCCCCCTTTAACAACATTTAGGTTGGTAAACTCTCTTCAGCCAGGGACAATCCTATGCAAAGATAGTAAAACTCCGA
>JBCDDJ010000345.1:0-7128 GCA_039180385.1 Cyanobacteria bacterium P01_G01_bin.38
GACGTCCAAACCCTAGGGGTGCTTGAAGACTATCTAGAAGATTTCAACGGATGCGTACTGGTAGTTTCCCACGATCGCTATTTTCTGGATCGGGTTGTCGATAGCGTTTTTGCCTTTGAGGGCGAAGGCATTTTGCGAGAATATCCGGGGAACTACTCTGTTTATCTGGAGAAGAAGGAAGCTGAGGAGAAGGCAGAGCTAAAGCAAGGGGAGCAGAGGAGGCAGGGGGAGCAGGGGAAGACCCTGGGGCGCGGAGACGCGGGGACGGTGGAGGTGAAGGGTGTTCCGCCTAAATCAGATCAATTTAGCGCCCCACCTTCTGCTAAACCCAAAAAACTGTCCTATAAAGAGAAACGCGAGTACGAAGACCTTGAAACCAAAATTCCAGCCTTTGAGGCCGAAAAAGCAGCTCTTGAGAAGCGCCTCTATGAAAATCCGCCAAGTGACTATGGCGAGATGCAGGCCCTCTCCCAGCAGCTGGCCGATTTGAGTGAAACTATTGAGACGTCTACTGAACGATGGCTGGAACTGGCAGAACGGGCAGATTAATAAGAACTGCCTCGCATCCAAGGAATAGGAGCTGCCTTCGCACCATATGACTGAACCGCTGGCTGGTCATTATCACATCATCGAACCGCTCAGTCAGGGTGGTTTTGGTCAGACTTTTTTGGCCCGAGACCATCACCTGCCAGGGCAGCCCCAGTGTGTGATTAAGCAGCTCAAGCCCTTTTACCAAGATGCCCAGACCCTAGAAACGGCAAAGCGTCTGTTTGATCTAGAAGCCGAAACCCTCTACCGCCTAGGCAACCACGACCAAATTCCTCGCTTACTCGCCCACTTTGAGCAGGCAGGCGAGTTTTACCTGGTGCAAGACTACATCGAAGGGCCGTCCCTCGACGCTGAAATTGAAACCCATCTCTTTACCGAAGCCAAAGTCTTCTCACTCCTCCGGGATGTGCTCACAGTGTTGGCCTTTGTCCACGACCAGGGCGTTATCCACCGAGATATCAAACCTGCTAACCTACTGCGCCGAGCTTCTGATGGCAAGATCGTCCTGATCGACTTCGGCGCGGTCAAAGATCTGAGTGAACCGGCCAATCCTTTTACCGTCGCCATCGGCTCCTCTGGCTTCATGGCTCCTGAGCAGCAAGCCTCGCGCCCCTGCTTTGCCAGTGACCTCTACGCCACCGGCATCGTCGCGCTTACAGCCCTCACCGGGCTCCCGCCTAAAGGTTTCCTTGCTCAGCTCCCGCCTAGCGCAGAAATCACCTGCCAAGCCCTAGGGCTAAACTTAGATGCTCACCTTTCCCAGTTTATTAACACCCTTGTCCACTCCGACCATCGCCATCGCTACCCCACAGCTCAAGCTGCCCTTGCCCAACTCAACAATCTTTCCAATACCGTCTCTGTTAATCCTGAGACGGCAATCCCTGCTCATTTCACCCTGCCTCCCCATTTTGTACAAACACTAAACCAACCTATAAATCAGGCAGGTAATCTCCCATCTCTACCGGAAACCCGCCAAACGCCAAACTCTAAATTTCAAACTCCCCTCCCCCCCTCTTCGCGTCCCCCCCTCTCCGCGTCTTCCCCACTTTCCCCACCTGCCCCATCTCCCTCCACCACCCTCTCTCAGCAATCCTTCCGCAATCGTCAAGCCCTGCTCAACAAAGTAAAACGCTTCTGGATTCAGGGTGTGCTCGAAAACTCGCTACACGGTCAGGTACTCCTGACGCTAGGGATGGAAGAGAGGCCAGGTGCGATCGCACCCCCGTGGAATATCACCTGGGCAACCGACGGACAACCCGCTCGACTGCTGCCGGAGGGCACCAGCATTGTCGATATCTTTGATCAAATTGGCGAGGGACGAACCCTTCTGATTTTGGGTGAACCCGGCTCGGGTAAAACCACTACAATGCTGATGTTAGCCCGTGAGTTACTGTTGAGGACAGTGCAAGATATCCGCATTCCGGTTGTCTTTAACCTCTCATCCTGGCAAGGGGAGCCCATCTCAGACTGGCTGATTGCCGAACTCAACAGCAAGTATCAGGTCCCCAAACCCATCGGATTGGCCTGGGTCAACGAGCAACAGCTCTCGCTCTTGCTTGATGGCTTAGATGAGGTCCATCACCAACGCCGTAGCGACTGTATTACTGCCCTGAACGCGTTTTACCAAAACTATGCCCCGGAGATGGTGGTGTGTAGCCGCCTCAAAGATTACGAAGCCCTGCCCAACAAACTGAGCTTCCAGAGTGCACTGTATCTCAGGCCCCTGAGCGAAGCCCAGATTTGGGACTATGTGAACCGAGCCAACAGTGGCCTGACCGGCCTCAAAACCTTATTTGAGAATGAAGCTCAGCTGCAAGATAAAGCCACATCGCTGCTTTCATTGGCCCGCTCACCCCTGATGCTCAACATTATGGTGTTGGCCTACCAGGGGGTGAGCCCTGACGAAATCCCGCTGCTCAACCGCGCCCAAGATTACCGCAAGCAGCTGTTTGATGCCTATATTGCTCGGATGTTTCAACGTCGGTTCTTGCAAAAACCACCCTACTCCGAGCAACAAACCATTGCCTGGTTACACCATCTGTCTAAGCGCCTGAGTCAGACCTCTCAAACTGTGTTTTTAATCGAGCGGCTACAGCCAGACTGGCTGACAGTTGGGATGCCGCAGTGGGGCTATCGACTGGGGGTATGGCTGAGCTTTTTTATCATTGCCACGGCTATCGGCGCACAGGTGATGGTGTGGGATCGGTTGTTCTTAGCCCTGCTGATCGGCAGCGTGATCTGTAGTCGCATCTTTGGAGTCAGCCGCATTACCCCTGCCGAAACCCTGCGCTGGTCCTGGCGTAAAGCCCGAAATAATCTGTTGTTGGGGCTGACCATAGGGCCTGTGATTGGCTGGCTCTTAAAGGTCGGATTTGGGTCTATCTTTGGCAGTGCAAAATGTGTGGTACTTGGGCCGTGCCTGGTTGAATACAGCATTATTGGGCTTGCGTTTGGCGCGGTGCTTGGTCTCACCTTTGGTTTGATCCGCGGATTAAGCGGCACCCGTGTCGCTACGGCTAGCTGGCCTAATCAGGGCATTTGGCAATCGGCTAGAAATGCAACCCTGTTTGCCCTGGTTGCAACGGTCACACTGGCGATTCCCGGTGGGTTGATTGGCAATACCAAGACAACTTTTTGGGCAGCTTCTGGCTTGGCTTTTGGTTTTGCGGCAGGGGGCGGTGAAGCGGTGGTGAAACACGGCATTTTGAGGCTGATGTTATGGCTCAGTGGCAAAACCCCCTGGAATTATGCCAAATTTCTCAACTATGCCGCTGAGCGGATCTTTTTACAAAAGGTCGGCGGCGGGTATATTTTTGTGCATCGGTTGTTGTTGGAGCATTTTGCGGGGATGGAGCAGCAGAGGTAGTGGTGTAGAGAGTAGAGGGTAGAGAGTAGGGAGAAAAATACTGCTTACTAACCCATTACCATTACCCACTACCTGCTCCCCTCCGCTAAAAACCTCACCTGTTGACACAGCATCTCCATGTGGGAAACGGCTACGCTAATCTCAGCAGTGGCGCGGAAAGGATTTCCGAGGATGTCTTCTACCTCCAGGGGGCGGTCTTAGTCGTAGTCGATTTTCATACGGGTGCGGTAGGGTTTCATCTGCTCGGTGGCGGTGAGCATGTCCGTGATGAATGTTTAGCTGGCATATTACATTTCCCAGATTCACGTCGATGTATTTGACGATCGCTGGGCGCTGCTGAGGGAGCCAATGCCACCAAACCGCATTCTGTCATAGACCGACTGGGTCGGCGCTAACCACACCCGTCCCGTTCCTCGAAAAGTTTGTAGCAATCCCTCACCGCTGCTCAGACTGCCCATGATGCCTTTGGATGAGCGTTCAACACTAAAGTCGATCTGACCACTGCGCATCAGGGCAAAATTACCATCTACCTTGAGGGTTTCGTTATTGAGTTGAATGCACCGCACCTCATCCACTGGCACGGGCAGTTCAAAAACACAGATACCCGATCCTTGAATCTTGGTTTGAAAAAAACCTTCTCCCCCAAACAAAGCAGAGGAGACATTTTTTTGAGCGGCGATGCCTGTTTTGACAGTCCCTTCACCACAGTAAAACAAGCCTTTGTCAGCAACCAGAGTCTCATTGTGGAGCTGATAGACCATAAAGTCACCAAATGAGGGCTCAAGATAAATCTCCCCGGTGCCGCGATATCTTGGCATAAAAGCCGTTTCAGTCGTGAGCATTTTTTTGAGCATGGCTTTGCCTAAGCCACCGACGCCACCCACTGGGTTGTCTAACTCCAGGTGACCCCGCATGTAGTGTAAGGTACCCGCTTCGGCAATGGCTTCGCTTTGGTCAAGGGTAACTCTTATCTGCTTGAGTCTCAGCCCAGTTTGATTAGCATAATAAACGCTTTGGGCGGTGCCAGGGTCATTGCTACCTGCCAGGGTTCTATAGGCCAGAATATCAACTTTGAAGCCTTGATTGGCCGCTGTTCCAATGATTGCAAGTTTGCTAGCAGGCTTAGCAACGTCGGTCCGTTTGGGTGACGGTGTGGCAGTCATCGTGTAATCCCTCCCTTGACTCAGTTTGATACACTATCACTTCAGCATTCATTCAGTACACTAAGGGTAGCCGGTTTATCTGGCATTTTACGAAAGGCCTCAACTGGCTCGATCAGACCCCTACCGCTCTGAGGTGAGGATGATACGTCTTTTTAACTATTTTTCGGTACAAATTCTACAAGTTAGTCTCGGGGTTGTGCTAGGTTTGATCTACAGCGTGCCCATAGACAACACTATTAATATATTACCCCTGGGGGACTCTATCACCCAGGGCAGCTATCGCCAGGATAGCTATCGGCGACCCCTATGGCATCTGTTGCAACAGCAGGGATATACGGTTAATTTTGTTGGGTCTCTAGAGACTAACTCCGGTGGGGCCTCTCCCAACCCAGACTTTGATCTAGACCACGAGGGGCGTTGGGGCTGGCGGGTGGATGAGATTCTCAACGGGCGGGTAGGGCAGGGAAAGCTGAGTGACTGGCTCCAGACATATACCCCAGATATTACCCTGGTCCACTTAGGCACGAATGATATTGTCCACCCCAACAGCGTGGAAAGCACCCTGGATGAGCTAGATCAGGTCATCGACGTGCTGAGAGCCGACAATCCTAATGTGACGATTTTGTTGGCACAGCTGATCCCCAATAGTTATCCTGACGTCAATCAGCGCATCCAAGTCCTTAATACCCAGATGGTTGAGCTGGCGGCGAATAAGACTCAGTCAACGTCCCCCGTACAGGTGGTTGACCACCACAGCGGTTTTGACCATACGACAGATACCTACGATGGCATACATCCCAATGAGGATGGGATTACCAAAATGGCGCAAGTTTGGGCTGAGGCACTGCATCCTTTCCTCAATTAGCAGATGCTATCAGCGATGTGCTAAAACAGCCTGTAGTTGGTATACAAAGCAATCTCTCTCAGATGGGCACCCAAGCAAAACTATATTGCATTTGTGGCAAGATGGCGGCAGGCAAATCAACCTTGGCAAAACAGCTAGCCAGAGAACATGACGCGATTTTGCTGATTGAAGATGATTTGCTAACGCACTTGTATTCAAAGGAAATTATCGATATCGCGAGCTACATTGAGTACTCGTCACGTCTCAAGACGGCGATTTCAGATCACATTTGTGCTCTACTATTAAAGCGAATCTCTGTTGTTCTAGATTTTCCGGGCAATACGAAAAGGCAACGCCAGTGGTTTCGGAGGCTTTTTGAGAGCGCCAATATTGCCCATGAGCTTCATTTTATAGATGTTTCGGACGATCTCTGTAAACGGCAACTAAAGGAAAGGAGCAAAGACAAACCAAACGGGACAGCTTTTACCAGTGATGCCGAGTTTGAGGCCATCACAAAATACTTCCAAGCACCCACAGACGAAGAAGGATTCAATATTATTAAGCATGAACGCGCCTGACGCTACCAGGCTGGTTAATCATGATGAGACGGTCCAAAATCAAGCAATGGGTACTCGTGCTGTGTCTACCTTTTCTTTGCTCAGCGCTCTATGCGATCGCACTCCCCGCCACCGCCTTGACCAAATCCTGATGGATTTCTTCAGAAGCTGCCACGATCAGCCCTGGCCACTGGTAGTCTTGGCACTCAAACAGGGGCGGCATCGGCGCGCCCTCGTGGGTAGTTAAGCGATACCCCATCTGCTGGGCCATAAAGGATAGGGCCGCTCCGTCGATAAACTTGCCTCGGGCCAGTACCGCACCAGAGAGTTCGCCCGTGAGCAGGCCGTTGACGTTGGGGATGCGCTCTGTTTGAGAGTAATCGGTCTTGACGTCGATTACACCATATTTGGGCTTAAGCTGCGGGCTCAGGTAGCCCATATCCCAGCCGAGTAAAATGTTGTTCTTAGGGCGTTGAACCTGTAACGGTTCACAGGTATCCAAACTGTCGTCAAAAGTCCCCTTGAAGGTGCCCTGTCCGCGCAGGGTGTAGTAGTACATTTGGTGGGCGGGGCTCAGCGCCAAAACCGCTTCGAAGCTATCGGCGTTGAGGATGGTGAGAATAATCTGATAGTTTGGGTGACCATCCATATAAAAGCGGGTACCGTCAATGGGGTCGAGGGTAATTAGATAGTCCCCCTGGGGGCCTAAATCAATGGCACGGAAATATTTTGTGTTGTAAGACTTTTCGTATTCTTCGCCGTGGAAGCGAAGGTTGGGAAAATGCCCTAAAAGGGTGACCTCCACAAATGTCTGAATTGAGAGATCGGCATCGGTGAGGGCATTGGCAAAGAAATTTTCAGAGTCGTATTTATCAGGGTGGTTGGCGATACTGTGTTGAATCTGCTGAGCATAGGCTCCGGCAATTTTGAGCTGGGACAGCAGGATTTCTAAAATCTGGCGAGGAGTGGGGATAGTTTGCATGGGGGTAGGTATATTGTGTGCGCTCTCATCTCCCCTACCATTACCAGACAACGACCCGCCCAAGATAGTAACGTGATCACCCCGATGCTCAGAAATTGGGCAATCATCCTAGCCCTGGGCTTGTGCAACTGCTAGAGCAAATTGGGAACATTGGAGAGGTCTCCGCC
>JBCDDJ010000346.1:0-7127 GCA_039180385.1 Cyanobacteria bacterium P01_G01_bin.38
CATTCTCCTACTTGATAAGCTGACGTCTCGTTATGCCACCCTACCGCTGACGGCGGTGCAGCTGTGGGTGATGACGTTGCTGAGTCTCGTCTGGGCCGGGCCTCAGATAATTTATCAGGTTGGAACAGTGATCAATCACTTTGGCATTTTATGTTACCTGGGGTTAGCCGTGACCGCACTCCCGATCTGGGCCCAGGCCCAAGCCCAGCGCTGGGTCGCCGCCCACGAAGCCGCTTTGCTCTACACGCTTGAGCCTGTGTTTGCGACACTGCTCTCGTTTTGGTTCTTGGGAGAGACCCTGGGGGTGCGAGGGCTGGTGGGAGCCGGGGTGATTTTGTTAGCAACGTTGCTGGGTCAAAATGTAGGCAAAGGGCTTATCCGGCTAGTGGCTAAAGTTAGGATAGGGAGTGCGAACTGATAAGGCAGGGCTGGCACGATGACGTAGCCTCTCCTCTGGAGAATGGAAAATCGCTCAAACTGACTGCGGGGTCTGTAATCTGTTAGCGAAATAGGATGACAAAACGACCAATACCCCTCCTGCCCACTGAGCCAAACTGGGATGCTCACCAAGCATGATAACGGCACTGCCTACCCCAAAAACAGGAATCAACGCAAGATAAAACGCCGCATGGCTGACAGGTATGGTGCGCAACGCCATCAGATAGAGCAAAAATGCCAAAGCGTATTGCATAATGCCTGAACCGACGGCCAGTAACCAAAACGGTGGTGAAATCCCAACGGCGCTAACTTCATAATTTGAACTCAGCGTGGATAGTAACCCAAAGCAGAGGACGGTCACTATCAAACCGACTAACTGTTGTGATACGGTCAGTTCTAATGGATCTGTTGACTCAACCTGTTTCTTGCTGCAAAGCGCATAAAAAACAGCAAAGATTGTGCCCATCAACACCAGCAAATTACCTATCAGGGAAGCATTACCTCCACCCTCGACATCCTTTAACAGCAGCAGCAAGATTCCTGAAAAACTGATGCCAGCCAGTAGGCACTTCAGGCGAGTTAATTTTTCGCCGAGCAGTATAGCTGCGAATAAAATCGTCAGAATCACCTCTGATGAACTGATCAGGGTGGCGTTACTGGCAGTCGTAAGCTGAACGCCAAAAATACCGACCATATAGGCGAGCGCTGGTTCGAAGATACCGGCAAAACCTTGCCTCAAGTGACGCCAGGAAAAGGGAAACTGACGATCTTTCAGATAACAAGCGATGACAAGAAATACAACGCTGGCGAAGAGTTGAATAATCAGCAGGGTCGTGGCTGAGATCTCTGAGAGCGCAATTTTTGTCAGGGTAACACCAACGCCCCAACAAAAGGCATAACTAATCGAAAGGGCGATATGGGTCATGATTTCACCATTTGGCAATATTTCTGTTCCACAGGGCATTGATCGCCTGAGCACACCGTTTCATCACAAAGACGACAGATTGCAAAAGCACGTAGCTCATTTGTTGTCATGGCCGTGAGCATCTTTTCTAGCAATTTCGTCAATTGCTTAAGGTCATTTGGGGTCAGTGGGTCAATCACACGTTGCAACTGCTGACGCCTTTCAGCCAAAATAGTGCTGCGCCGTTCGTATCCTGCCTCGGTTAGAAACAAAGCCAGCGTCCGGCCATCCACCCCTGCCCTGCGCTCAACTAAGGCTTGGGACTCTAATCGATCGATCAGCCGCACGGTGCCAGGATGGGAGAGCATCAGAATTTGTCGCAGCGAATTAATTGATAGGCCAGGTTCTGTGCCCAGTGTCACTAGGGCAGCTGGGGTCTCGCCGCCATATCCAGCACTTGCTTCAATCCCAAGACTTAAGTTATCTACAAGGCTAAGAGCCAGCGCACCCAAAAGATTCAAGGTTCTTTCATCGCTCATCGTATGAGGCAAGCATAAAACTTGTGTTTATATATGTATGCATTATGCATATTTATGAGGCAGATAATAATGGTATTTAGACATCAAACGCAAAGTGATTCACTCGCTCAGGGGAGCCTAGCATTTCAGTGAGCCTTGATCGCATACACCTAGTCGTACTTGACTACCTTGAGCTGCCCGACGATGCCTGGCAACGCCTGCGTGACCTGACAGAAGTTGTTACCTATGACACCGTGCCCCAAACCGAAGCAGAGATTTTAGATCGGCTAGGGGATGCTGACGGCGTCGTTGTGACCAGCGTGACGGCGCTCAGTGCTTCAGTCCTCAGCCAGTTACCCCAGCTAAGGTGCATCATCGTACCAGGGGTGGGCATGGACCACATTGATCTGGCCATTGCCCAGGCTCAGGGGATCGAGGTAATCAATTGCCCTACTTACAATGCCAACGCCGTGGCTGAGTTTACGATTGGGCTGATGTTTGCGATCGCGCGTCACATTCCCCTGGCTCACCAAACCTTAGCAACAGGCCATTGGCAACCCCAAACCCTGCAAGGCAGAGAACTCAGCAGTCAGCACCTCGTGGTTATCGGCGCAGGCACCATCGGCCAAGCCGTCGCCCAAAAAGCAATAGCCCTCGGGATGCAGGTCAGCACTGCTACCTCCAAAACCAGCCCTGACGAGCTAGATACCCTAATCGCCGCCGCCGATTTCCTCAGTCTGCATCTGTCCCTAACCCAGGCCACCCACAACCTGCTCAATGCCCGTCGGCTAGCCCTAATGAAACCCACCGCCTACTTGATCAACACTGCCCGTGGCGGGACTATCGATAGCGAAGCACTATTGGCAACTCTGGAGGCCAAACAGATTGCTGGAGCTGCCCTAGATGTGTTTGAAAACGAGCCCACAACGGGGCAACCCAATGAAACTATTCTGGCTCTAGCTCAGCTAGATAATGTGATCACCACCCCTCACATTGCCTATAACACCGACGCCGCGATCCGGCGATTAGGGGAGGAGTTGGTGGAGAAGTTGGAAGATTGGTTGGGCAAGGGAGTTAAAGGGTAGAGGGTAGTGAGTAGAGGGTATTAAAACTCTCCCCGCGTTTCCTCTCCTTTTGGCTGAGCTTAGTCGAAGCCCACATCTTTGTACCCTCTGGCTGATGGGAGGCATGGCAGGCGGCTTGGCTCTCCACGCCTGTACCCAAGCCCTGGAAGTAACCACAGAGGCCGGTGAGACTGCTGCCGCCCCAGGTGGTGTGTCTGCAACCATCGGCAGCACCCTTTGGATCGGCTACGTCCACCCTTTGTACAGGCTTATGGGTGCTTAATGGGTAAGGGTTAAAAAATCGTCAAAAATGAGACGCCGACTGCGCCGTAAAACAAATCGGGGGTAGGTTGTCGGTTTTCGTCGGTGGCCTGCCCCTGACCTGCAAAAATGCGATGGATGCGGAAGCGATGGTAGCTACTGAGCAGCTGTGACAGGGGCACGTAATGAACTTCGTCACCTTTGAAAAGGGTGTAATCAAGGGCTGGCAAATTATGCCAGGGGCATTTCATCACTTCATGGTGGGCGTTGTGGTAACCAAAATTAAGCATCAGCAGGTTGAGCCACCGATAGCGGGGGGAAACCAGGGTCGAAAAAGTATTGGCTTGCTCTTGTTCTCGCGATCGCACCGGCACTGGCGTCCCAAACGGAAACACCTCATAGGTATGCTGAAACGCATCCATCCATCGCAGCAGGTTAACCATACTGACGTAGGCGATAAAGTAGAGCACCAGGGCTTTGGGGGCTAGCCAGCCCATCAGCGCAAAGAGTGCCCCCCGAATGATCAGGGTCAGCGTCACGCGCAGTCGCTGGTCAGGCTGCTGCCACGTTTTGATCACGCCGCGCCACTGTAGCCAAAATGAAATCACTGGGAAATAAACCCATTCCAGACCCAGCACCGCCCAGCGCACGGGCCTGGGGAGGGCTTGAAGGGTCTCAGCCAGGTTAAACCCTGAAAAATCAACCCGATCTACATGGTGTGAGATGTGGCGCACCGCCAGATCGTCAAAGCTGCCGTAGCAGGCTCCATTGAGCCACAGCATCACCGTGCCCCAAACCGCATTCCAACGGCGACCCGCAAAAATGGTGCCGTGCATAAACTCATGGGAGAGATAGGCCGAGTAGACCAGGCTGTGGGTCAACATCAAGACGCCTAAAACGTTTAGCCAACTGCCCTGGAAAAGGAGGGTGAGACCAGTTAGGTAGCCCAAAAGGGTGTATGCGATCGCACCCGCATTCCACAGGGGCTTGCGATCGCTGGTCCATATTTGAGATTTCTGGGTCTGCGCTCGATCAGAGAGGGCACTCATGGGTTTGCACTCCAAAAGCAGGGCTAACAGTAGGCTTGGATTAAAGCGGTGGATCAGATCGGTTTGACAGTTGAAAGACGGGCAAAGTAAAGCCCCAAATGATGGCGGCTAATCGCAGAGCTGCCACTATTAACATACCGACTAAAGCAGCAGCAGATTGCTCGATACCAACGTTTTGCAGCAATAAATAAACTCCAATACCCACAATCGCTGCGGTGGCATAGATACGCCCCCGACGCAAAACCACGGGGATATCGGCTAGCAAAATATCTCGCAAGATGCCGCCTGCTGTACCTGTGATTGTGCCCATCACGATAATGATGATGCCCGCTAGCTGGGTCTGCTCTGCAACTTGGGCCCCGCTGATCGAAAACAGCGCTAAACCCAGAGCGTCTGCGATCAGTAGCGACTTTTGAGGCGGTTTAAAAAAGCGGGTATACAGCACAGTGAGTAACGCTGACGCCACGATGACGGTGATGCAAACGGGCTGCTCCATCCAAAAAACAGGAGAGCGATCGAGCAGGACGTCTCTGACGGTGCCTCCGCCAATTGCAGTCACCAAAGCCGTCACCACGACGCCTAACAAATCTAAGCTTTTGCGACCGGCTGCCAGGGCCCCACTCACGGCAAATACGGCGACGCCGGACAGTTCAAGTACTTCTTTAAAAATCATTACGTTGTTGGGCTACATTCCTCAGCCCCAGACCCAGCTATGCAGCCGACTTTAGCAGCTTACCCCCTGACAAGTGTCAAATCTTTACAGAGAAAGGGTGCCTATCGCAGGGCTTAGGCTAATATTGGGGTATTGCAAATTTAGCCGTTTCGTTTATCAATTTTTCGGAGGACAAGACTTATCGCACAGAAGCATTTTAAAAACCGGCAAATTAAAGCACCTCAGGTTCGTTTGATTGACCATGAAGGCACCAATCACGGCATCGTCGATACTCAAGAAGCGCTACAACTTGCACAAGACGCGGGGCTAGATCTAGTCCTGGTTTCGCAAAGTAAGGACGCACCTGTGGCCAAGGTTTTAGACTACGGCAAATTTAAATATCAGCAAGAAAAACGCAATCGCCAGGCCTCCCACAAAACCAGCCTCAAAGAAGTGAAGCTGCGGCCCAATGTGGGGGATTCTGACTATAGGCGTCGCATCAGTAATGCGATGGAATGGCTGGAAAAAGGGGACACCGTTCAATTTCGCATTCGCTTGCGGGGCCGAGAGCACCAGCATCGCGATCGCGCCGTTGAGCTGCTCAGCCAAATCGTTGAAGATCTTAAGGACTGTGGCAAGGTTCAGTCTTTTGACAGACGCGCCTTGGTGCTGCAAGTGACACCTGGCTAGGGTTTCTAACCGCCGATCTAGTCACCCAATAATTGATGTTTGAGGGGTTTGGCCAGTCCAAACCCCTTTTATTATTCACGGGCCCTCTCGCAGCGCTCCGAATAGCTTTGCCCAATTAGTATTTTCAGGACGATCCCCGGTATTCACAATTTCAAAAGCTATATTTTTGGAGTCAGCGTATTTCAAACACGCTACGCAGGCTGCGGCGACGTCAATACGGCTAGTTTCTCCGTTGAGCTGATCGCCAGTACCGAGGACGATACCCTGTTTACCATCGGTTTTGGCCTGGAGTAAGGTATTCAAATCGTAGGACGTGTAGGGGCCGTCAATCAGTCGGGCGGGTCGAATAATCGTATAGGGCAACCCAGACTGTTGAATCGATTGTTCGCCCTTGGCTTTGGCATCGAGTACGCCAAAGGCATTGAGCAGATTAAAGGGAAACTGATCTTTGCGCTCTACGCCACAGGACGATACAAACACAAAGCGCTTGAGGTTGGCTGGGGCTGCATTGACTAGATTCGCGACCCCTACGGCATCGACTGCATTAGGGTTATTTTGCGATCGCAGCTCTCGATAGTCCGTATCTAAGAAAATCCGGCCCCAGCTGAGTGCTGCCTCAAACGGATTTGTCTCAGGTAGATCAAACTGCCACCGCTCAGAGGGAAAGGCCGTCGTTCCAGTACAGCAGATTATGGCATCCACGTCCTGGGTGGCCTCAATCAACGTATCAGGCTGGCGAATATCCCCCAACGCGATTTCGACGCGATCGCCGAACAGGCCCTGGGCTTTTTCTATACTGCGGGATAGAGCCCTCACTTTGTAGGCTGACTCTAATAGCTTGGCCACCACGAGTTGCCCCACCCCACCCGTCGCCCCAGCCACCAGAACCTGATTGATCGACTCACCTGTAGATTGACTGTCACTCATCGGTTACTGACCTTGGCACACTACCCCTTACCCTATTACCTATCGCATAAAATTACCTATCGTATAAACGTGATGAATACCGTTTTTTGCCATCGCACTCTACAACGCCTCCCTAATGCTCAACCCTGACACCTTTGACTGGATTTTCTTTGACTGCTTTAACACCCTGATTGATGATTTTGACGAAACGGGTGACGAGTCAGGGCTGGCCCCGATGTACCATGTGCCCGTCGAAGCAGGCCTCTACAACAACCTAGAGGACTTTCGTCAGGATTATCATCGCTGGCGCAAAGCCCATCTCTCGGGTAAGGCCAAAGAATATACCCTGCAAGAACGAATGCAGCACATTCTGGCGGCGTATCGCCCCCAGGCAAATCCTGAGTTGGTGCAGCAAGTTATCCAGACGATGGCCAGCCAATTTGCGATCGCATATCCCAAAACCCTACGGCTGCCCGCTGGGGTGCAAGCCATGCTCGATTATTGGCATGGCAAAGTCCAAATGGGCGTCGTTTCCAATTATTTTTTAGCCGAGTGGCCTGATAAATTTTTAACAGAATATGGGTTTCGCCCCTACTTTGACTTTGTGCTCGATAGTGCCGCCTGCGGCTGGCGCAAACCCGGCAC
>JBCDDJ010000347.1:0-7125 GCA_039180385.1 Cyanobacteria bacterium P01_G01_bin.38
GTGACCGGCTATTTCGGAGTTCCAGGTGCCAGAGAAAACTCCCTGGCATTTCGCTCCGCAGATGACGCGTTTGTCCTGGGCCAGCATCTGCGGGACTGCCTGCAGCAAGCCAGTCAGAAAACATCAGAGCGGTCCTCTTTGTTGACCATTGCTATCATTGGGGCAGGACCCTCTGGCGTTGAGTTAGCTGCCACTCTCGCAGATCTGCTGCCGGAGTGGTATGAGGCCTTAGAGGGCTGCCCCGATGATATTCGAATTGTGGTAGTCCAGCGAGGCGATGAGATTTTAAAGGGGTTGGATAGCGACCAGTTGAGGGAAACGGCTAGGAAAGCATTAGGTAATCGTCGAGTAACCGTAGACCTGCTCCTCGAGGCCAGTGTCGAAGCAGTGGAGCCCAACCGCATTCGTTATGAACAGGGCGGTGAAACACATTTGATAGAAACGGATACGATTGTATGGACAGCTGGCAATGCGGTACATCCCCTCATCAAAGCCCTACCGGTGACCCAGCGAGATCGATCGGGTCGCCTTGAGGTGACCCCCGCGTTGCAGCTACCGGAGTTCCCCAACGTTTTTGCCGGGGGAGATTGCTCGGTCAACACGGCTGACCCTCAGCCAGCGACTGCCCAGGTGGCTTATCAACAGGGGGCTGCGATCGCAAGCAACATCTCAGCTTTGCTCCAGGGTAACGCCCTGTCTGCCGCTGAGGTCAATCTGCGGGGCACGCTTCTCAAACTGGGCATGGAAGAAGGCGCTGCAGAGATCTTTGATAAATTTGAAATCAAAGGGCATCTGGGCCACGTTGTGCGCCACGCAACTTACTTGAGTCTATTGCCCACCCCGGTTAGAAATATTAAAGTGGGTGCCCAATGGCTCACCGACGAGATTTTTGAACAGGTTCTCAATGTTTAGGGAGAGGGTGTAACCGCCAGCTCCGCCATTGGGAATATACGATGGGCCTACGGACATTACTTAGGGGAGAGTCTTTTCCTGAGCCTTTGTTGTTGAATTGAAGGTGTCAATCGAACTTTACCTATCGCATTCAAATAGGAGTCCCCATGCTGCGTTGGTCTTTAATTTTCTTAGTGGTTGCAATCGTCGCAGCCATTTTTGGGTTTGGCGGCATCGCTGCAGGTGCAGCCAGCATTGCTAAAATCTTGTTCTATATCTTTCTGGTGATTTTTGTCGTCTCACTAGTTCTAGGGTTGATTCGCCGCCCTACATAGCCCACTGCTCAAAAAATCTTCGACCTTTTGATAGATTAGAGCCTTTGCTCGGTGGGGCAAGGGCTTTAGAGCCCATTTGACATCTCAAGAATTGTCTGCAAGCCTTTTGATCATTAGCCTGACAAGCCACACCCCAGTTAGCCAGAGCAATCCTTTAGATACACCAGATTCTGGAACTTTAGCCAGGGATGGGGGATCAGGTTGAGCATCTGGACTGGGATCAGGTGGATTTAGGACAGTCGGCGGCGCTGGCAGGGGAGGTGGCGTAGGAGTAGGAGCTGCTACAGGCAGCGGGGCAACCACACCGACGCCACCCGGCGCAAAATTAGGACGTTGTCTTAAGTAAAATAAATCAGTGGGGCTATTGTCGAGGATGGCATAGCGAAATGTAACCGTTTGCCCTGGATTAACCACACCCCCCGAAAAGTTTACAAAGTCTCGAACATCTGTAACTTCATCCACAATAGAGTACGCATTTGATGTAAAAGGTCTCAGACTAGAAAATTGTTGTGCAAACGACAAACCATCTTCTTCAGGGCTGGGAATCCTGAATTTTTCCTGAAGCTCGTGATCAAAGAAAATCCAGGGGGTGTCGGTGCGATTAGTCAGAACAGATTCAAACCGAAAGCCAATAAATCGAGTGCTCGACAGCCCTTCGATAGCTGTGAACAAGTCTATATTTGGTCCGGTCACATCTTGAAATAATCTCAAAGCGCTGGGAGCTGTTTCACCCCCTGTAATGGTAAAGTCACCAGCTACTTCAGTAAATCTTAACCCTTCTAAAGAAATGCTAGCTGCTTTGACTGGAGCTGACCAGAGCATTAATAGCATCAATGAAACGACCGGCAGTTCTCTAGTGCATTGAGAACGCTCACAAAAGAGTCTGAGAGGCATAGAGGATGGGTTCGTATTTTGCCTAACACTAACTAACTTTTATTGGAATGTGTAGGATTTTTCTAAAGTTGGAAAATTGCGCTTGATCCTACACAGTAACAGTTGGTTACCTGGACGGTGGGCACTAATGGGGCTTGCTCCCACAAAGACATGTTGGCCCAGCTCGGTCTGATATAGAGAGGTGTCTGCTGACGCTTGCGAAGATGAGGTTTATGGGAGAGAGTAAGTATTATCGACTGAAATCTCTCATTTTTATCGACTGCTGTTTAGGAGGTGCTATGCCAATTTTTTCATTTTCAGGTAAACGCCCCACCAATCTAGGGGTTGTGCAGGGGCAGCTCCCATCCTGTCCAGAGTCTCCAAACTGCGTTAGCAGCCAGGCTGACGTTAACGATCAAGAGCATTTTGTCACGCCTTTCAAAACCCAGCTTTCGTCGTCTGATGCGATCGCAAAGCTCAAAATCATCATTGAAGGGATGGAGCGTTCTAAAATTAATGAGGCCAGCGATGACTATCTCTACGCCGAGTTTGCCAGCAAAATCATGGGCTTCGTAGATGACATCGAGTTTTACGTCGATCCAGCGTCCGGGATGATTCAAGTGCGCTCAGCGGCCCGCCTGGGCCGTTCAGATTTGGGCGTCAATCGCAAACGGGTTGAGACTATTCGTGAAAAGTTTCAAGCAGGCAGCTAAGGGGGCTGTGGTAAAGCCTTCTACTTGAGTGGTAAAGCCTTCTACTTGAGATGACGAGCTACTCGTAAAGCATTGGCAACAATGGTTAACGTTGGGTTAACGGCAGCGCTTGAGGGAAAAAAGCTTGAGTCCACCACGTACAAGTTACCGATATCATGGGTGCGACAGTTTAGATCGAGCACGCTGGTTTTAGGATCTGGGCCAAAACGGCAGGTGCCTAGCTGGTGATTGAGTACTTTGAGCGGAACAGAGGCTTCTATTACCAAGGGAAACCCAGCCTGCTTCAGTGCTTTTTTGAAAACCCGCTTAAAGCGTTGATGGGCCTCAGTGTTATTAGGCTGGTAGTTGACTTTAATTTGGCCGTTTGGCTTTAGTGTGACGCGATTGTTTGGCTCAGGCAGATCCTCTGTCTGCATCCACCAGTCGACGGAATGTCGCGAAAGGGTTTTGAGCACCGCTCTGGGCACCCAGTTCGGAAAATCAGGGCGCATGGTTTGCCAGTGGTGTTTGCCCATGAGATGGACATGACCCAGGGGAAAGGGCGCAGCCTCAGATTCAAAATAGAAATCGTTGACCGCTAAGGTTTTTTGAAAAGTCGTGTCGTTTTGGGCGGGTGCGATCGCAAATATCTTGCTGGTCACATGTTTCATAAAGTGTCGCCCTACCAAGCCAGAGCTATTTGCTAACCCATCCGGATGTTGATCACAGGCAGAGCGCAGCAGCAAGGCCGCAGAATTGATCGCACCGCAGGCCACGACAACAACATCTGCAGAAAACTGCTGACGCACCCCTCTAACCGTCGCTTCTACCGATCGAATCTCTTTGCCTGAGTGATCAGGAATAAGCCGCTCAACCTGGGCATTAGTCAACAAAGTGACATTCTCATACTGGATGGCTTTATCAACGCAGCAGGTTTGCGCATCGGCCTTCGCGCCGAGCAAACAGGGATAGCCATCACAGGTTTCACAGCGAATACAGGGGCTGTTTTTAGGATCGGCGGGCTGACGATCAATTCCCATAGGCAGAGAGAACGCCTGGACACCTTGCTGGCGGAGTCGGTCAGCTACGGTTTGAATGCGAGGCTCATGGGGCAGCGCAGAGAATGGAAACTCGCTGGCAGCCGTCGGCTCAGTGGGGTCTTCGCCACGGTGGCCGTGAACCTTATAGAGCGATTCTGCCTCGGTGTAAAAAGGTTCAAAGTCTGAGTATTTAAGCGGCCAGGCTGGCGAGATGCCTCCAACATGCTCCACGGTTTCAAAGTCTCGCTCGCGCATTCGCAACAGGGCTGCTCCATAGACCTTGGTACTGCCCCCCACCCGATGATAGAGCCCCGGCTGAAATGACTCATCTTTGCCGTTAAGCCAATCTTCCTCAACCTGATAGCGTCCCTCCACATATAGGGCCTTGGCATCCCAGTTTGCCTTTTCTCTAGGGATATAGTCGCCTTTCTCCAGAAGCAAAATCCGTTTGCCCGTGGGGGCAAGGGCGTAGGCAAGGGTGCCACCGCCTGCGCCGGTGCCAATAATGATGATGTCGTAAGAATGAATCATGGGGTACAGGGGAGAGAATAGCAATTAAAAAAAAAGATCTATTGGAAGGATTGCCCACGATCCAGAAGTCTCTGAGGCCCCCAGCGTTAGTGGAATAGGGGCCTTCAATCAAGGTGCTGTGGACGGCTTAGCTAGACAGCTGCCCGCCGGTCACGTCTAGCAGCGCCCCGGTTACAAAACTGCTGTCTTGGGACGCAAAGTAAACGTAGGTGGGGGCCAGCTCCTCAGGCTGGGCGGCTCGACCGAGGGCTCCATCGGTGTCAAACCCGTCCACCATCTTGGCGGGCATTGTCGCCGGAATATTGGGCGTCCAAACCGGACCAGGCACGACTGCATTCACGCGAATCTTGCGCTCTGCCAGGTTCAACGCCAGCGCCTTGGTCATAGAATGAATTGCGCCTTTACTGGCGGCATAGTCAATGAGGAAAGCCTTACCGATTTTGCCGACGATGCTGCCGGTATTAATGATAGTATCCCCTTCATTGAGGTAAGAGACTGCCGCTTTGATCATATAGAAATAACCAAACACATTTGTTTCAAGGGTGCGGCGAAACTGTTCTTCGGTCACGTCTTCAAAGGTTTCTTGGACCATCTGATACGCAGCGTTATTAACTAGAATGTTGAGCTTACCCAGGGTCGAAACTGTCTTTTCGACCGCTGCTCGGCAGGCTCCCGAGTCGCGGACGTCAGCTTTGATGACTAAGCATTTTCGCCCCCGTTCCTCGACCAGTTCCCTGGTTTTTTGAGCATCTTCATCATTGTGGAGATAGAGAATGGCGACGTCTGCGCCCTCCATGGCATATGCGATCGCAACCGCCCGACCAATCCCCGAATCACCGCCAGTGATAATAGCAACCTTATCCAACAGTTTGTCCGCAGGGCTGTAGTTTGACAGGTCAGAATCCGGCTGGATATTCATATCTAACTGACTGGCCGGATACTCTAGCTGCTGGCCCGAAATCTCGTCGGGGGTCGGGCGACGTTCTTTGCTTTGCATAGAAAATACCTCTGTAGCGTCTCAAAGTAGCAACAGCAGCATTGTAAAGAAAAGTTCAAACCCCAAACAGCTTCCAAAGACTGACCCGGCTCTCTATCTTTTGACCTATTTCCCACCGTGGGTTAGATTTCGCTCTCTTGATAGATCGCTCAATAGATCAGATCTCTGCCCGACGCAGGAGGGGCGAAGCCTGAATATCTGCTGCAATAACAGCAAAATAACTTCACAGTAAAGTCCATATCAGTCTTGTCGCTCACCCCGTAAATTACGATGTCTCAATCAAACCTCACCCAGCAAAAGATCGAACACCAGACGGCCCCCTGGATCAGGCGACTAGCCCGTTTCGGCTACGCCACAAAGGCAGTTGTCTATATGCTTTCAGGCATATTGGCTGTCCAGGCTGCCTTTAACTGGGGTGGTAAGACGACTGGCTCCGAAGGGGTCCTTCGCACGATCGCAGCTCAGCCCTTTGGTCAGATTCTTCTCTTTTTAGTGGGCGCTGGCTTAATCGGCTACATCGTATGGCGATTGGTCCAGGCAGTGAGAGATCCAGAGCACGAGGGCAATGACTGGTCAGATGTGTTCAGACGTCTGGGCTACGCTGCCAGCGGATTGATCTACGGCGGGCTAGCCATGAGTGCGTTTCGGCTCGCCTTAGGAGGGTCCCAATCCAGCGGCGGCGGTAGCAGTTCTACTCAATCAATGGCATCTAAACTACTGGCTCAGCCCATGGGAAGGTGGTTAGTCGGTGCTGCGGGGGCCTTTGTGATTGGGTTAGCTTTCTACTATTTCTACAGGGCAATCAGCGCCAAGTTTCGCGCTAAGCTACGGATCAACGACCTCGATCGAGATACAAAGCAAGGCCTTATTCGCCTCTGCCAGTTTGGCATTGCTGCCCGTGGAGTTGTTTTCGCAGTGATAGGGGGCTATTTGATCCGAGCTGCTCTTTTATCTGACTCAAGCAAGGCTCGCTCAACCGCAGGCGCTTTAGATGCCATGGAGTACTTTCCTTTCGGACGTTGGGTGCTGGCCGTTGTTGCCGTTGGCTTGGTTGCCTATGGCGTATACATGGGCGTGCAAGCCCGCTATCGGCGAATCGAGGCTGCATAATCGAGTCACTAGATTTGTAAATTCCCATACTCACTGGTTCACAATTCAACAGCCGAAGACTGAGTCTTCTGAGAAGTGGACAGTTTTCTCTAAATAGCTGATTCTGCAAACAGGGCAACTGAGCAAGGCGCGGCTTGCAAAAGGGTCGCTCCCCAGTTATCCATAGCGAACTCTCTGGTTAAAATACAATCTCGTCCGTGTAGCACAATGAGGTCGGTGGGTTTGGCAGTGCTGAGCGCAACAGCAGCCGCATCACCGTGGGGCACAACATTAATTTTTACTTCGGGCAGAGCGCTATTAGAGGGATGAGAGTTGCTGTCCAGGCTCTGATTCAGTTGCTGCCGATACTGCTGCTGGGCTGAGTCTGGCGTAGAGGCAGCACAAATATAAAGCACGGTGACGGAGCCTTCAACCGCTGCCGCAATTTTTTGAGCTATCTGGATTTGACGATGCAGGTAGGGGCGCATATTTCGCAGCGGAACGATCACGCGGGTTAGCTCGGCAGGGGGGCAGCTCAACCGAAAAACGATTGTCGGGCAGGGCGTCCGCTGAAAAACCTGGTCAACCACACTGCCCAGTAGGCGGGCCTGAAGTGTCATCATGTCACCGTAGCCCATTAAAAGTAGCTGAGCCTTTTGTTCGCTGCCGCAGTGACA
>JBCDDJ010000348.1:0-7124 GCA_039180385.1 Cyanobacteria bacterium P01_G01_bin.38
CTGGGCCCAACCCAACAGACAAATCAACATCATCAGCCAAATAGAGATTTGCCCGTATTTAAAGATCACATCAAACGGAAAGGCCATCAAACGCATTTTTGCTGGCATTAGAGATACCACCACCGCCGCTCCGAACAAAACCCCGCTGAGGGTTTGATAGTGGGGAGCAAAGGACTGGGTCTTCGTCAAACGAAAGAGTGCTATCAAGGGCAAAATAGCCAAAAAATCATCGTAAACCAGATGATAAGTCCACAGCCTGGCGAAAATAGCACAAATACCTAGCAATATCCAGCTATCCACCATTCTATAGATAAAAACAAGGACACCTGTCATTAGCAAAAGCACGATGGAGGCAGGAAAGTTCCACTGACTCAGACCAACCGCCCCGAGCCAATCGTGGATGTTGCCATATCCCACACCGACCTTCAAGCTGCTGCGCAGGTCAGCGCCGCCGCCAGTCGAACCCCAGGAAGCCCCCCCCATCCCTTCATGGAGCCAGTCGGCGTGTAAGGAGAACAAATTTCCATCTTGAAAAAGCCCCGCCCACCAGGCCAGGGCCAGATACCCCACCGCGAGCATCGACCAAAATCCAACCCGTTGCAACCAGGTTCGCTGGGGTGCAAACACAACTATCCAGAGAAACGGCAGGGTGAGGGTGGGTTTGATCAGGGCAAAAATCAGCAAACCGCTAGCCAACAGACCTCTGTGCCACCCCCATCGCCGCCCACAAAATAATTGAAACCCCACCACAATGACTGTCAGGCCATGGATCGATAATTGCCCATTGCCAATGGTCTCGCTGGTGGCATAAATCGCCAGGGGGATAATGGCGATAAATATCTTCTCTAATCGGCCTTCGGCTTTGCTCTCTCGCACGAGCCAATAGACCAGCACAATCAGGGCAACCAGGGTCGAGAGGGCCCACAGCCATCGGACAAAAGTAACGGACTCATAATCTAGAAACGGTCGCAGCATCCCATAGCTGGCCGGGGGATAGACCGCCGTATTGATCTCGTCGTAAACAGTTTGGCCGGAAAACCAGGTGGTCACTTCTCGATACCGCTGCTTGAGATCAATCGCACCCAGTTTGTCCGCTCGCAGGACCAGTCGATGCAGCTCGTAGGCAAGGCGGTCAACGGCTAGCATCATGGTTGCGATCGCACCCAGGTATACCCACTTGCGATAACGTTCCCACCCTTTTTGAATCTTCATCAGCATCGTTGTCATAGCCCCCCCTTGAAAGCAGCCCGTAACCAAGCAAAGGTCCTCGTACGTTCGTGTACGTTAAATTCTCCCAGCAGCAAAAACAGGGGAGGAATACAAAGAGAAAGCAGACATAATTTCAGCAAAAGCCAGCCCCCCGGACTCGGCCAAACCTGGGTCCAGGCATATATCAGCCCCGAAATGACTGCACTGCGTAAAAGGGTTTGATAAGGCGGCACAATTTTCCAAAGGCGATAGACCGCAGCTAACGTAATGAAGGCCCCTATGACCGCGCAAAACAGGGTCACTGACGCCGCCCCCAGCACCCCAAATCGAGGCACTAGCATCCAATTACCCACAATGGCCATCGGCACCATAACGCTAGTCAAAGAAAAGGTCCAGTCAGGCTTACCCGCCGCAGTCAAAATCGTAGTGGTTACCGAAATCATAACCAAAGCCACAGACCCAAAAATCAGAATCGCGAGAAGCTGGGCCGACGGCAAAAACGCCTGACCATACACCAAACCAACAATATCTGAGGCAGCCCCCGCCGCCAGAGCCGCAAAGGGCAGCATCCCAATCACAGCTCGCAGAGAGTTCTGGGCCATTTGGGTGGCCGATGACAAAGCCTCTTCTCTCAGCAATCGACTCAGCGTTGATAATAAGAGTGATGAAAAAGAAAGTGCAAAAATACTGGGAACAAACGCTAAATTTTGAGCCGCGCCGTACCACCCCGTCTGCTCCGCCGTAGAGCCCAAGATTTTGATCATAAACAAATCAAGCTTGTCATACAGCCGCATGCTCAGAGCGAACATAAATAGTGGTAGTACGTACCCCGCCAGATTACGGGGAGGGAAAGCAGAGGTATGGAACAAAGACGGTTGAACAAACAGACGCCCCAACACCAGTTCCACCAGTGAGGCCCCAAGACTCCCAAGGATGGCACCCGGAACAGACAGGCCCAAATTTACCAAGACAAGAATCAGAATTAACCTTGAGATCCATCGGCCAGCGCTGGTTGCTGCACGGGCTTGAAAAGCCCCAATACCTATCAATATATATTGGTGGGCACGGGCCAATGCAAACAAAGGAATATCTAGCGCAAACAAGCGAAGATAGGTCGTCAACACCGGCTCATGGAGCAGCTGTGCGATCGGAGCCGCCAACAAACACAGCAGACCTGTTGCCCCCAAACTAACCCCCAAATATAGCCGCAGAACGGTTGTTGCCACTGGCTGCCAGTCATCGGCTTCGCCGATAAACTTGACCGTTGTTCGGGAAAACATCGACGTGATAGTCCACTCAATCCAGGCAATTAACACCGAGACCAGGGTAAACAGACCATAATTTTCAGCCCCCAGGGTTCGGGTTAGAAACCCCGCAGTCACCAACCCCGTTGGCAAGATCAGCGCTTCGGCAATAAACACCTTGACGGTTCCGCTCGCCAGGGCGGGGCGAGTACTTCTCTTAGGTGGCGAAATACTCATAGTCGACCTGCCGTTGGTGTCATCTGAGCTGATTGCAAACTGGCTAAAAAGTCACTAGCCTGCCCCGGTGTTCGCAAGAGAATAACCCGTTTATGATTGGGTAAACAGGCAATTTTTTTCAAAATAACAGGCCTTTCATCCCTGGGATAGTTCCAGACTTTTTGCAAAAAAATGCGATACAACTTCTCTGGATAGCCATCAGGTAAATCAGGTCGAGTCTTACCGTGGTATTGAAAGCGTCGTTTGAAAATCCGCCACCAGCACAGCAACTGTGGAAAATCAAACAAGATAATCGTATTAGCTGCCTCAAAGCAGAGATCATGGAAACCAGATTGCCCCTTATAGTCTGAGATGCCTTCAACGATCCAGCGATCACTGCCTGTAATCTGATATAAATGCCTCAAGCAGTCCTCCATTGGCCTGTCTTGCCAGCCGGGCTTCCAAATGAGGGAATCTAGATGTACCGGTGACAACCCCAACAAACTGCCCATTTGATGTGCAAAAGTTGACTTGCCAGCCCCATAATTACCAATAATAAAGATTTTCTCAGGTGGATGTCTATCCATACAAATATTTGTCAAACCTCATCCTAGGTAACCATGGGTCATCATGAGTCAAGATTCCAAGCCATACGAGGAGACCCAAGCATCTTAACTAAGATGGCAAACAGTAAGGCTATACTCCCTAACAGCTCGAAAGATTCTTCCAAGGACCACTGCCCAGGTAGATAGGGAAGCCCAAAAGATTCTTGCAAGATATCGACCAGCCCAAAAAGGAGAAGGGTAACGCCAGTGATGGCAAACGGGTGTGTGAGGACGAAGCTTCTGAATCCCTTGCCCCAGACTCCTCGCACAACTTGATTAAAAACTGGAAATCTCAGGAGCGCTAACCCAGTGGCTAAAATAATGACACCACTAGCCCCATAAGCCACGCCAGACGAGAGACCTTGGGCTAACCAAGTAGCCAGCAGATTATGGATATCCCCAGCCTGATCTGGCCTAGATGAACTCAGCATCTGCCACCCCAGAACACTTTCTCTGCCCCACTCGGCTTCCTCACCCGCCAAAAAGAAACAAAAAGCGCTGTAAAGCCCCCAACCCCCAAAATTGCTTGCCCTGAGCGCCAGCTTTACCGCCAGCAAAGCCGACAATAAAGCTGCCACCAAATAAACCAAAGCTGGCAGAGATTCGACAACGCCCCCCGTTTCTAGCCAAGGCTCCAACGCCGTCGGATTTTCAACCCCCACCACCAGCATAGGTAACAGTAGAGCGCCACTGATTACACCATAAATTAACCAGTAGGCTTTATCAGGAATGTTCATCAGGAGACCTTTGGACTTGAATATCGAGACTAAAACTTGACCACCTCCAGACCTGTAGTTTGCCCTACAGGAAAAACTCAAGTTTTCAAACTGGATGTGGTTTATGCGGCAACCGGCAACCGTTCACCGGACTCAGCGGGCTGGGTCTTGGTAAACTCTTCGTGGTAAGAGCGTTCCGTATTGACATTCCACAGATCGTGTTGCTCACCGAGAATATTTTTGGCAGCCAGGAGCCCCGTTAACATTGAGTGGTCTTGATTGTTGTAACGGTGCATTCCGTTTCGGCCTACCGTTTGCAAATTTGAAAACCTCTCCAGATAGGTCTGTAAAACCTGAAGATGCTGACGATAGTCAGCGTCGTATACTGGATATGCTTTGCGTTGTCGAATAACGGTTCCGTCTTTAACCCTATCTAAAGTATCTAATAACCCCAAACCAACCACTTCACGGCTAGCCAGTCGAATTAGCTCATCATCTGAGAGATCCCAAAGGTCATCCCCTTCGTTGCAGAAATACTCCATTCCCAAACAGGTCTTGCTAGGATCCGGCACCATAGCGGGGCTCCAGTTTTTAAAGTTTTGGATACGCCCCACCTTAAACTCAGGGCTATGGATATAAATCCAGTTGTCGGGGAATAAATCATCTTGATCGATGATTAGGGGCACGATCAAAAAATCGCGATATTTTAACCCCCGGGTTGCTTTTAAAATCGCTTCGGGCGGCTGGGGATTGAGCTTCTGTACTAGCAACGTCACAGGCATACTCGAAATTACCTGCTCAGGCTCAAGTTCAATGGTTTGACCATCACGCTCCGCAAGCACGCGCGTGATCTGATTATCCTTGTGATCCAGACGAACCACATTTGTCTCCAGTAGGGTAGGAGACCCTTTCTTCTCCAGCTTTTCTTGAAAGCGCTCCCACATCATGCCGGGCCCTAACAAGGGATAGTCGAACTCTTTAATCAGGGTTTTAGTATCGTTACTGCCAACCACAGCATTAATCACTGCTTTCTTAAGGGAGAGCCCCTTGATGCGCTGGGCAGCCCAATCGGCTCGAATCTCTGTACAGGGCACCCCCCAGACCTTCTCAGTGTAGGTTTTAAAGAAGGTGGCATACAGGCGTCCGCCAAAGCGATTAATCACCCATTCTTCGAGACTGTCTTCGGTGGGCAGGGGGCGCACTTTACGCTTAAAATAGCTGAGCATCATCCTCGTGCTTTGATAAAGGCCGATTTTAGACAGCGCATCCCACGGCTCTAGCGGATATTGAAAGAAGCAACCTTTGTAATAGATGCGCGAGAGTCTCGGCACCTGGATAAATTCATCCCCCATCACCTCGTACCAAAGGGCTTTGACCTCGTCTACTTTAGTAAAAAAACGATGCCCCCCAATATCAAAGCGATAGTCCTTATAAGTCTCTGTTCGAGAAATCCCCCCCACTTTGTCTGCTTTTTCTAGCACAACGGAGCTGATACCTCGTTTTGAAAGCACATAGCTAGCGGTCAGACCGGCAGGTCCACCTCCAATGACAACCACAGGGTGTTGACTCATAGATTCCTCGCTAATTTAGTTTGTTTGCCGAGCACGAGCGTTGTTTTCGTAGGAAAAAAGATAGGCTTTCAGGCAAGCTATGCCCCAGAGTTAGCCGTCCTCATCTGTTGCTGCCTTAGCCAGTGTCGTAACAGGCCCACGGCAAAGCCTAAGCCGCCATAGAGAAAATACAACCAGTGCCAGGGAAGACTTTTGAGGGCGAACACTGGACCTCGCTTGAGATAGAAGAAGCGGTATAGGGGCCAATTTAAGCGGAGTAACCCAACTGCACACGCGATGACTGTTCCCAACGCGCTATTCACTAACCACTGGGGCCATAGCCAGACCCCCAGACTCCCCGTCAGCACACTGAACATCAAACCATAGCTCAAAACCACGCTCATGCGACCATCCACAGAAACATTTAAATCATTGTCGAGGCGCTTTTCTCGCAGCATCAGCTCAGTCCAGGGGAGTGCCCGGTAAAAGAAATCTGCCTTCAACATTGATTGCATCTCCCACCGTTTGAGATGCTTAACCTGGATATCTTTGTACAACCCAATTTTGTAGCCAGCTGCTTTGAGACGATAGCCCAACTCAATATCCTCGATGGTGGGGCGTCGATAGGTCACATCAAACCCGCCCAAATCCATAAAAACCTCGCGCCGCATGGCCCCACATGCACCCCAAAAGGTATTGGCTGATTTAGCCCCTTGCTGATGGGTGTAATGGTGCAACAGGTTGCGGTACTGCGATAAAAAGTTAGGAGAGCCCGGTTGGTCGTCGTAGGAGCCAATGAGGGCAGCCAGATTAGAATCTGCCTCAAAGGCTGCTGCCACCTTAGGAAGCGTATCTGAATGAAGGCAAACGTCGGCATCCATAAAAAATAAAATCTCACCGCTAGCCGCTTGAGCTCCAACGTTTCGGGCTCGAGCTGGCCCACCTGACTCAGGCAGTCGAATAACCCTGGCACCAAACGATTGAGCCCTCCGCCAAGAGTCATCACTGTCTCCGTCGGCGACAACAATCACCTCTCGACAACAGGTCTGAACCGCCGCCAGACTGCTGAGGCAATGAACAAAGTTTTCGCCACCATTGTGAACCGGGATAACGACTGAAATGCCTGAACAGTTGAACATCTATCTCAAGATCTCCATACAAATTAATCTTCCTGAAGGAAGCGCAGCTCCAATGCTGCCGCAGTCACCTAGAGCCAAAAGCGTCAGAGAAAATCAGCCTAACGTTACTAGGACAGCCTCTAATGGCACAAAAGGTTACTCAAGATACCAATTTAATGTCGTCCAAAATACTTATGCTTCATTTACTGATGGTACTTGAGAACACAATGTTCCCGACCTGTTCAATTTTTTTGAATCACAGAAATACTAAAGACTTTAAGGAATCTAGGAACTGCTGTCCTCGGGTGAGCAACCGTTGGCAGCTTGGAGTATACTTTAAGCCGGGAAACCTTCTAGGTGAAAGGGATTGGGACGATGTGCTTTTTGAGACTGGCGAGCCAGTGGAAGTGCGCCCATATGGTCAACGACCCACTCAAATAAATCAGGAAACTCATAGTCAAATAAG
>JBCDDJ010000349.1:0-7110 GCA_039180385.1 Cyanobacteria bacterium P01_G01_bin.38
CAACTAAGCCATGAGTCGAAAACTGGTCCTCGATATCGCCATGGGGGCTGTCATTCCCATTCTGATTTTGAACAATCTGAATCAGCAACTCGGAACAACCAACACCTACATTTTCGCTGCACTGGTGCCTGTCGCTTGGGTCTTTATTGATTTAGTTTTTATCACCAAGCGATTCAACTTTATTACCAGCTATATAGGGGCGTTTGCAATTGGGCGTGGCCTATTAGCCTTTTGGTTTGTCGATGGTATTCAGTTTGCCTTCAAAGATAGTGTGGGTGCTCTCTTTACAGTGCTAGTGTTTGGGGGGTCGATCGTAATTAGAAAGCCAATGGTGCAATATTTTCTAGTGCAAGGCCTGAATCCAACTTCGCCACAGCAGGAAAAATCATTAAAGGCGTTGCTCAAAGAGTCGAGGGTTTATCGGGCACTCGTCAAAGGAACGAAAATTGTGTTGGTGGTTAATCTCTTGACAGGGGGTGCCAACTTTTTCCTCAATCTTCAAATTGTGGTGGCCGATTTTGGGACGGTCATGTTCAATCAACAGGTAGCTCAGGTCAATGCCATCACCCGAATTGCGCTTACGATACCTGAGTTTATCGGCATTGGGCTCGCCGCTGTGTCTATCCGCCGGGCAATGTTTTACTATCTCCCGAAAGAGCACGGTAAAGAACAAGATGAAAGCGATTTTTGGGAACTCTTGCAACTGCGTGAAGCCCAGAAGACAGCCATGGACTTATAGCCTCTGACAATCATCCAAGCATGGGAAACAGTGGATGTTCTTTCCGAAAGACTTCGTACAGACGACCGCTATTTTTCTTGTGATTGGGTAGGAGCTAATAGGCAACCCAGGGTCACCCCAGAATTTAGCCAGGTAGCATCTGTGCCATGGCTTTTTCGAGAGACTTAGGATCTTTGAGTAGCTGGGCTGCCATCTCTTTGGCTTGCTCACCTGGATAAACATCCTCAACCTCATCAACGACGGCTTGTAACGCTTCTTGCACCACCACTTCTGGAGACACCTTCGGTGGCGGAAAGTTTTTACTGCCTTCCGTATCAACCGTGCCAGGCATTACCCCGATCACTAAAGTCCCTTGTGCCGCCAACTCAGCGCGCACGCCTTGTGTCATGAGTAGCGCCGCCGCTTTTGAAGCACTATAGGAAGCATTCATCGGAAAATTAATTTTGCTAAGAATACTGAGCATATTGACGATCGCGCCACCCCCATTACGCTGCAATATTGGGGCGAAAGCGCGACACATCGCCAGGGTGCCAAAGTAGTTGACCGCCATCTCGGCTCTAGCACCCGAAAGGTCAGCGGCAGAAATAAAACCTTTGAGCAAGCCAATCCCAGCATTATTAATTAGAAGCGTCACATCTTGATACGCTTCTGACGCTGTAGTGACAGATTCTTCACTGGTAATGTCTAGCGGAATTGGGATAATTCGCTGTGGCTCAAGGGTTGCCATCTCAGCAAGTGAATTTGGATTTCTGGCTCCTGCATAAATTCGAGAGACACCTGCGGTTCGGAGTGCTTCAACGTAGTACTGACCAATGCCGCCGTTGGCTCCTGTCACTAATGCCACTGCATTTTCTAGGTGCATTTTGAGTGTCCTTGGATTTAAAGGTCTTGAGTAGGATAAGGTTTAACTTCCTTTTTAGGAAGTACTTACTTTTTTGTAAGCCCATAGGTCAATCAGAATGACAGCAGAGCACCCAGAAGGCACAATCTTTGTCCAAACCACCCTAAAAGTCATTGGTGGAAAATGGAAACTTCTGATTTTGTGGCATTTGAAAGATGAAGCCAAACGCTTTAGTGAACTCAAACGACTGATGCCTGAGATTAGTGAAAAAGTTCTCACACAACAGCTTCGGCAGTTAGAGAACGATGAAATTGTTAATCGTCATGTTCAATCAGATGTACCGCCAAAAGTTGAGTACTCATTTACGGCCTATGGAAAAAGTCTGATTCCGATCTTTCAGCCGCTTTGTGATTGGGGGCAGGAGCATTTGCGACGGATAAAGTCTTAACGGTTAAAACAGGCCTTGAGACTTGTATGGACTCAAAGCTTCTTGAAATATCTAGCAACTGGCCACAACTCGAAGCCAACCTTCTCATAAGCTTGGCGAGCTGGGGCATGACCACAATCACCGCCAGTCTCAACCATCGCAATCGACATCCCCGCATTTTTCATCCAATTAAGCGCAAACTCTATCAGAGCAGTACCCATGCCCTGACCTTGGAAATCTGGATCGACGGCGACCATATAAATTTCACCCATGCTGTCTTCTGAGTGTAGTTTTGCGGCGACAAAACCCACTGTCGCATCGGGCGCGATCGCAACCCATACCCGTGTGTCTGCCGCAGCGCAGACCTCCTCGACAGCCGCCCGCTGGCTCACCCGCCAATGATCGGGATAGAACACCTGGTAAACATCAGCGTTCATCGTTTTCTGCATCGAATCAAAGACCGGAGCCCAGGCCCGCAGCGAAAGACGAATAACTGCATCAAGATGGCAGGGGGAGTAGGGTTCAATTCGCATTCCCATCTCAACTTCAGCTGATTCTGTAGACTTTAATAGACATACTACAACATATTACAAGAGCTAATGATGGAGTGCTGGATGCTTACAGATAACTGTTAGGCTACCTGCACTGATAAATAAGCCGTTTAACGACTCAACGCTCAGCGGCGATCGCGCAGTCTCTGTTTTCCTTCAATCAGCAAATGCTCGTCTGGTGCAACGCGCTGTTTAGGGAGCGTGGCTAACCGTATAACCTTGATGTATCTGTCCAGCCATAGGCAACTTCAGTCAATGTAGCACCGCCTCTCTCAATCGCTTTTTGATTAACTCTTTGCCCACCGATCGCCTCATAAAACCGACAGGCTGGATTATCTTCCAGAACCCATACCAGCATTGTATGAATATTCATTTGAGCGAGTTTGTGTGCGATCGCTTGCACTAATTGACGGCCAATTCCTTGCCCCTGATAGGCTTCCAGAATGTAGATCGCATAGAGTTCGCCTTGGTATACGGAATTGCCGTCGCGCTCTAAACCACCATTCGCAAAGCCAATCATCTGGCCTGATTGATTCTCAAAAACGTAGGTGAATTGATCATTTTCTAGGGCACCTGAAAAAATCTTACGCCAACCATTCTCACGCTTCTGGTAGGTCGTATTATTCAAGATTTCATCCGAGAAAATTCCTCGATAGGTCGTTTTCCAAGCATCGACGTGGACTCGTGCGATCGCAGGGATATCGTCATAGGTTGCTTCTCTCAAAACTATTGGCATCTTGACCCTTACGTAAACGCTAACTCTCTCAACTGATCCAGAACGCCAAATCAACGGCCTTGGGGTTGTCAGGCTGAAATCGATCACTTCAAGGAAGGAATGCATCAGCGTTGTTGAGATTAAGAACTTACTATCATAGAGTCCGCGCCATCAGCTGCTGCACCCGCGTCATCAGGTTCCAGGAATTCTCGAGGAGCCCATCTGACAGGCTTGGGTGGGGGACCGTGTCAGCAATGAGCAGTGTTATCGCAATGGCCAAAACCAAGCGGGAGAGCTTAATTTCTTTGAGTATTTGCATGACTCTCATCTCCTTAGAGAGTGATTGAAACGTTTCGAGGCGAGGGAGTGAACTGTGGATAGCCTCTGGCTAGACACTTTTTAGCATTACCCGAATACCGGTTTTGGGGCGCAGCGTCACCGAGGGCTGCTTCTCAACCCCATGGGTAGGGTCAAGCTCTAGCTGAAAGGACTGGGCGATCGTGGCTAGCACTAGCACGGCTTCCATCATGGCGAACCCTTTGCCAATACAAACCCGTGGCCCATCGCTGAAAGGGAAGTACACCCCGCGCGGCAGACTCTTTTCAAAGTCATTTTCCCATCGACTGGGGTTAAAGATTTCGGGCTGGTCAAAATAGCGCGGGTCATGGTGCATCACCCACTGGCTGCAAATCAGCGTGGTGCCTTTGGGAATGCGATAACCGCCAATTTGACAGTCTGCGATCGCTTCTCGGGTGACATCGGTCACCGGGGGATAGAGGCGCATGGATTCTTTAATCACCCTGGTCGTGTAAGGGAGCCGCTGCATATCTTCAAACGTAGGGGGCCGACCTTGTAGCACCGTTTTGAGCTCTTGATCGAGCTGCGCCCAGACTGCGGGATGCTGACCTAGCAACAGCCACGTCCATGACAAGGTATTAGCCGTGGTTTCATGCCCTGCCAGCATAAGCGTGGCGGCTTCATCTCGGAGCTGCTCATCGGTCATGCGGCTACCGTCATCGGCATCTTCTACCTGCATAAACAGGCCCAGTAAGTCGTTGCCAGGGTTTTCAGTTTGACGGCGATGGTTGATCATGGCGTAAATCGTGGCATCGAGCTGTGCGATCGCATCGTGATAGCGCGCATCTGCTGGTGTAGGGCGCTCATCGCCCGCGAGCAATGCCACTGATTTATCGACAAACCAATTCATGGTTTCTTCGAGGGCGTCGGCCACTTTATGGGCATCACCCTCGTTAATATCTTGGTCAAAAATGGTTTTCATGACGATATTGAGCGTCAGGCGCATCATCTCCTCATGCACGTCGAGGACTGCTCCAGGCTGCCAATCTGCCAACATGCGCTGGGTGTAATCGACCATGATCTCACCGTAGCTATCAATGCGTCTTTGCTTGAAAATCGGCTGGGTCAGCCGTCGCTGGCGCTGCCAAAAGCTGCCTTCACTGGTCAATAGCCCGTTGCCGAGCAGACCGGATAGCAGTTTTAAGTCTTGGGCCTTGGTGAACAGCAGCCGATCTTTCAGCACTTCAGTGATGTAGGCCGGATTACTGAGCAAGCAGAAGAGTTCTCCTTCCATTTGAATCGGCACTATCTCGCCGTACTCTCGGGCGCAGCGAGTCTCGAAAGCTAGGGGGTCTTGGCTATATTCAGCGATCGCAGTCGCGGCATCGGGTCGAGGCAGATCAAGCAAATTTTTGGGGCTAGAAGTTTGACTTGTCATGGTTCTTTCCTCAAACAGCAAATTACAAAACATAGAGCCAGTCAGACATCAATGCCTAAGCGGATGCTTGCTCGGCTACAATATGAGTCAAGCTCATGTTTTAAGAATATGAGCTTGACTCATGTTTGTCAAGGGAGGACTCCTAAATGACCGAAAAATCTTCGGGAGCGATCGTGCGAAAGTGGCGAAAGCCGAAGCAGGCCCGCAGTTTGGAGCGAGTCAACCGAATCTTGGATGTCGCAGAAGCGATCTTTGTCGAGCAAGGATACGCCGCTGCCACCACAAAAGAGATCGCGGCGGTAGCCAAGGTGCCCATCGGGACGCTGTATCAGTTTTTTCCCGATAAAGAAGCAATTTTGCAAGCTTTGGCAGAGCGCTACACAGATTTACTCAACCAGCAGTTGCAAAGTTTTGAGACAGAAGCGATACTGGCACTTCCCCTATCGGAATATGTGCGGCAGCTGATTGAGGGCATCAATACTTTTTTTACGAAAAATCCCGGTTATCGTGCCGTTTTCGTGGAAATAACCACGATTATGCCGGAAACAGAAGAAGCAGGCGATCAGCAATTCATTCAAACCCTGGCTGGGATATTGCCAAAGCTCAATAGTGCTTTTAGTCCGGAAGATTGTGATGCGATCGCATTTGTATTGGTTAAGGCCGTGGGAAATCTACTCTGGATTGCTTCGGGGCAGACACCCGCATTTCGGCAACGCTTGGTGCAAGAAACACAACAGCTCGCCATTAATTATCTACAAAGCTATTTTCCATGAGGAGAATCTAGAAGAAGCCATCGGCGTGGCTAACAGAGCGCTTCCTGGGCTCTCCCAAAAACCCTGACGGTATCCATTAGTCAGAAGGTTGGAGGAAGTTTGAACCAGCATTCACTTTGGCTTGAAACTGTTTTTGGGTAAAGCAGGGCCAGCGGGAGAAAGGTTAATCAGTGTCCTATTCCAATCTCAGAGCCGTTTGATCGCGGCCTTGGACGCTTTCCATGGCAGATTCTACAGCGCTGGCGGCGGCTAGGATGTCGCGTTCTTCGCCGCCGAGATAGAGTCGCCCAAAGCTGCCGATCGATGAAATTTGCAGAATATTGATCAGGGCTGCTTTTTCGGCCTCATTGGCGGCCAGCGAGGCATAGGCGGCGGGCTCAACCTCAAGCACATAGAGGGTTTGCCCCGCCAGGATCATCTGCCCCCGGCGGGTGCGGTTGATCAGCTGCACATGGTGCGGGTCTAAATTGCGAATCACCTGGCTAGAGAGAATACGCGGCTTGAGACAGTCGCGCTGGTCGACCCCCAAGGCATCTAAAATAGCTCGCCCAGACGCTTGCACCTCCCCTTGCCGATTAGAATGAATTTCTAAGACCCCGTACAAGCGCTCTACTACTTGCACCCCAGGGCGAACTACGGCAGCTTTAAGGGCTACATCTGTAATGCGGTTGATTTCAATACCGGGGGAGAGCTCCACCCAAAGAGAGGCGTCGCCTGGCAGGGGTAAAAAACCGATGGAAACTGTACCAATATACGCTGCGTGCTGCTGTTGAAGTCGGTCGATATAGACGTAGCTGCGAAGTTCTACACCCAAGGCGATTTATGGAAAGGGACGGGTTGATTCTATCATCACCCACTACCCACTACCACCACCGTCCCTTCCACCCGCGCAGTTATCCCACCGGGGAATGGATCTGTCTGGGACCGATTGGGCTGATGTGCCAGTTTGACCAATTTCTCCACATGATCAAACTGGGGAGCTTCTGGCATTGCTTCTAGTAAAACCCGGCGAGCCAGGCGTCGTTGCAACGCCAGCGGTGCCTGGCGAAAATGGGTTCGTTCAATTTGCCAGGTCGCGCCGTCGCGCTGCACGAGATTGGCATAGAGCTGATCGGTCTGGACTTCGAGGTAGGCAACCTCTGCGGTTAGCAGCTCGGCAGTTTGGGCCAGGGTGCGCTCGACTTGGGGGTTAAAGTGCGATCGCAAATAGGGCATCAGCTCCCGACGAATCCGATTGCGGCGATAGGTCAGGTCCGCGTTGGTACTGTCTTCCCAAACGGGCAATGCCATCGCCTCACAAAACGCTCCGGTTTCCTGACGAGTCAAGCC
>JBCDDJ010000350.1:0-7085 GCA_039180385.1 Cyanobacteria bacterium P01_G01_bin.38
GCCAAACGGGTTTGGGTGGTCTGACACCAGGTATGAACCGCCCCCGGCAGCTCGTCTAAAAAGACATCAATGACTGCGCTCTGATTGCCTTTGTTGTTGACGGTGACGCTAATTTCTAAAGTTTCTCCCGGCAGCGCCTGGTCCTCTCCAGAAGAGGAGAGGATAATCCCAATAGGCTGAGAGATGCTAATTTCTGGGACATCTAGGGCAATGTCTGGCAGTGATTGCATGGGGAGGGAGAAGTTGGTCATGGCGAAGGAGAGGGCAAAGGGCGAAGGGCGAAGGAACGGATGTCAGAGGGGGGAGGGTAAAGGGGCAGGGGAGCAGAGGGAGCAGGGGAGGTAGAGAAGACAGAGGGAGAGTAGGGTGGCGCACTGCCCAACATTCCTGGTCAGGAATGTTATAAAAAAACAATGATTTTTATGAACAGGTTTTGTTTTTGTCTTTAGTACGGTGTAATTTGACACGATGGTTGTCATTGCCGCTGACAATCATCAGGGTTTGGCCTTGCTGCATGATGTCAACGCTGTTGATGGGTTGGTTAAAGCGAGCGAGCACTCTTTTTCTCATGACTTGCCCGGTTGTATTGAGTGACCAGAGCATAACTCGGCCATCGTCACCGCCGCTGACCAGATGACAGGCATCTTTGCTCAGAGCAACGGTATTGACAGGCTGTCCTTGATGACCGTCTGGCCATTGATCGGTTTGTTGGCAAGGAGTGCTGTCTTCGATGCATGGGCTCAAATTCCATAGGGTGATGCGGCCCTGGTTGTCAGCTGTGGCAAAGCGGGTGGGCTTGTCAGCTGCCGTATCTAGACTTGAGAGATAGTGGTTGGGCTCACCAGCAGGATAGTCAATGGGATATTGTTGGCCCTTTTCAAAATCCCAAAGGACCAGCTTGTTGAAGCGTCCACCGACTGCCAGAAGGCTATTTTGTTCTCCAACTGGGACAATTGACTGAATGGCAAATCCAAACTGCTGCTGTTGCTGAGGAGACATTTTCTCACCCAGATTAGCCAGATTTCCGATCGCCCAGCGCAAGACCAGTCCGCTGCCGTGGGCACTAAAGAGATTTTGGGAATCACGGCTAAATTGGAGGTCAAATACCCGGTCATCTCGCTGAAAGACAAGTGATTTTGGCGATTGCTGAGATAGCAAATCCCAGAGCTGAATTTCGCCATTCTCTAAACCAGCGGCTAGCAAATCATTATTGCGGGGGCGATAGCGCACTACGCGAATAGCTTTATCTGTATTTGTTAGCGTATCTACATCTTTTAACCGAGGAGAGACCTGCCAGCGATGGATGGTATGGTCATCGGCAGCGCTGATGATGGCATTGGCCTGACCATCAAACTGGACACTATTCACCGGGCCGCGATGGCCTGCCTGCCAATAGGTGGGTAGAATGACTCCCATGCTCAGGCAGCCTAGCCCCAGGCATTGTACCCAAAAAGGAACTTTGGGGGTCGCAATCAGTTCAATCGTGCGAGCCCGTGGCCGTATTTCTGTTTGCTGAAGCTGGGGACGCAGCTCAAATTGCTGTCGTCGTCGCCAGCCCACCCAGGGGGCCTTAGGCAGGAGGGTTAACGCCATCTGAGCAAGGTCACCGGCTTTAAGATCGACCTGAGCTGGGCTGAGTTGAAGGATGTGGGATGTGGTGGGGGCTGGCGTCGGTGGACGGCGACGTACAATGGCCCAAAAGCGCTCATACCAGGGTACGTCAGTACGAGCTAGCGTCATGGCAACGGATTGTTTAACGTTACTGCAATTGTTGAGCTTAAGTGTGTACTGGGTTGATGGCGCATGCTCTCGTAGATCAGGATTAGAGCCTGACTCGATGTCCTTCTCATGGGTACGCTTCTCAACAAGCTTGCAGGTAAACTCAACCCAGCCAGTTGGCAAGAGGGTGAGGCTACCCGTCTGACGAACCAACGGCGCTTCGGGATGACTCACTTCGATGTCAAAAGGATATATCTTGGCCTCGCTCGAGAGCGGTGGCTGACACATAAACAGCACATGGGCACTCCCTTGGGGAGCCACTTGCAACCGCCGTTCGTGGCCATCGGTGAGCCATGCATTAGGTAGCCCTTTAATCACCACGCGCAGATTGGCCGCATTGCGATTGGGGTTATGCAGCTGTAGAGGCATCTCAATCAGGTTCCCTGGATCTGCCTGAAAGTCAGTCTGGGGAACCCGTAGGATGGGAGACAGTGCCCCAGAACCGGCCACGACTAGATTGACCAACTGCCGATCCTCTTCACCCAGTTCTAAACAGGTTACATTGACGTTGAGGTTCATTTTGCCGGTGAACCCGCCTGGGATTGGAGGAACTTCTAGAATGTTCACCACAAAGTTGACCTGATCACCAGCGGGGATCTTGGCCGATATGTCTGGGGTCAGTCGATACCAGTCTGGCGCAGTTTGACGATCTAACCCTGAGGCCGACAGGTCAAGCGCAAAGGTAGCAAAGCGATCGCTGAGATTGTTGACTGTGACTTCAAACTGGTCGTCACCCGCCCCCAGGTGGACGGTTTGGGTCGATAGTTGGGTGAGGATTTGTTTGGGCATTGGTCGGGAGGTGGTGGGTGGTGGGTGGTGGGTGGTGGGAGTGGGGGAGCAGGGGAGGCAGGGGAGGCAGGGGAAGATCAGCGTTTTATTAGCCAGGGAGTAGGATTGTTGATCATGCTGACCAAACCGGCTAGGGTTTGATTATGGGTTCCGTAGAGTCTTCGACCTGTTTCAATATCCAGGTACGTGCATTTAACGGCAAATTCGAGCCAAGTCTGAGTTTCTGCTGCTTCTGCTTCACAGTCATTCAATTTGGCTCTAAATGCAGCTTCATAACGACGTTTTCTCCAAGCTTCAGCTAAATTGGCACACACAGAACGAGAAGAACGCCGAATTTGATCAGTCATAGAGAAGCGTTCTTCCACTGGAAATTTCTTAGATGCCTGGAAAATCTCCATCGCTGCATCAAAAGCCTTTTTGTAAATTTCCAATTCTCTATGATCCTTTATAGCTTTTTGTCTATCTGTTCTCATTTCCTTTGCTTCTCCTGCTTCCCCTGCTCCCCCTGCTTCCCCTGCTCCTGTTCACGTCACTCCTTTAACTATCAGCGGTTAGGGAGGTATTGGTTGATGTTAGCCATTGATGCATCTGACGACGGTGGGCGGCAAATTTTAGCAAGTTAATACCTAGCTCTTGGGCGCTGCGGATTTCTTCTCGAGGGAGGTCAGATAGGGATCCCCAGGCTTGGGGTAGCGGCCCAACTAACAACAGCAAACCGCCCCAGCCGTAGAGGCCAATGGGTTGGCTGTTGAGGGTGGGCCAGCGGCCAAAGCGAAAGGGTTGAGACCGTATCCGATGATCGGCTGGCAAATTGCCTGCATCGGGTAAAGCGAGTCTCTCTATTTCGATGAAGGACTGGAGTGGCGCAGCTAGTTGGGCAACTGCATCCTTAAGACAAGATTGGATCTCGATCAATTCTTGCTCGGCGGAGGCTTTTAATGAAGGGGTTATCCCTTTACGCTTGGCAGCGACACGCAGCTCGGCTTCGACCTGATATAACTCGCCGAGGGAACCAGCGGCAGCTTCGACCAGCATCACGCCGCCTCGCTTGAGATAGAGTGCCAGCCGATGTTGTTCGGTGCGATCCAATTGACAAAAATTGTCATAGGAGAGATGGCTCAGATCGCTCTTTAAGGGCTGAGAGATAATCTGGCCTTGCAGAGCTGGATAAAGACTGGGTAGTGCCTTGAATAGCTGCTCAAAGTGGAAAATGCTGTCGCGACGTGGGGACCAGGCAGCGACCCTGGCCGTGATTTGAGGACGAGGCCGTATGGGCTGACGATAGCGGAGGTCAAGCTGATTCGATGTGGGGAAAAAGACATCTCCAGGAGGTGCGATCGCATCGCTCCCCGCCATCATGCTTACCCGGCAAAGCTCTACCTCATCAGCTTCCGCAGGTACATCCTTCTCTAAGATTTGGAACGCTTCTTGCACAATATCGGCTTGGGAGGATCGTTCTGAATGCTTGAGGACGATATAAATCGTGGTCTCTTCGGTAGGTTGGGCCGAGAGATAACAGCTTTCTGGCTTAGCGACCACAATGGGGTTACCCTGGGCATCGATAGCTAAACCGGGCTGAATGGTGAGCCAGCGGGGCTGGCGATATTTGCTCGGGGCGGCCTCGGGGATGGGGCCAACACTCACCCCTAAACCGCTCACAATGCCGCCCTGGTGTAGGGCCTCATAGTGAATAGTCTGGCGCTGCTGGTGATAGCTGTGGGCAATCTGCCAGTGGTCAGCGGTAATCAGCATACCGTCGTTGACCTGAATGCGTTGCAGGGGAGAGAGTGTCATGGTCGAGGCTCGATATAAAGATCGTAACTACAGAAAGCGGGCTTTTCTTGTTCGATGATGGTGCGAATCAGGGTCTCATCCAGGGGATAGTCTGTTGGGGGGCGCAGTCGCACGCTGAAGTGGTAGGGGCGGTGCCCTCCCAAAATAGTGGATTGCCCTAGCACAGTTTGCCCCAACACATGGCCCTGGTTAAAGTTTTCATGGATGCCAATCGCCCGTTGAGATTCATCTGGCAGATGATCATCTAGAGGGAGACCACTGGCCAGATGCAGGTAAAACCTGAGGCCGCGTCGGGTGCCACGCCAGCGATAAATCTCCATGGCGTAGCGGATCAGGGCTCGCTGTTGAGCCAGACTCAATGGCCCTTGAAATGACCAGCCCACCCAGTGGGCCAGGAATGGCAACATTGCCTGGGGGGCCGTCAGCGGGTTGAGGTAAGCCCACTGGTGATCGAGAATATCGACGGTGGGTTCAAACGTCGTTTCAAAAATTTTAAGAAATCGACCGACAAAATCAACGTTGCGGTAGATATCGGGCAAAAAATCGAGATACAGACTGGGGGGGCGCACCAACACTTGAAAGGAGCTAATCTGTTCCTGACTATCGCCTCGAGGGGTAATAGCGATTACCTTAAGTTGGCCAGCATAGTCGAGCTTTAAAGGCAGCTGCTCGGGGGAGAGGGGTTGTTCGAAGAAATCAGGTGCGATCGCAAAATACAACACCGCCTCCATCTGGTGATGGGCAGGCAGCGTTGATCCCTCAGTGCGCAGCTGCCACCAGTCTGGCGGCACATCGCCCGTCACCGAAAACTGAAGCTGTAGGGGACCCTCAGAGTGGTTCTTGACCCGCACCACCAGTTCGCTAAATTCCCCAGGTTGCAAACGCAAGCTCGTTGGCAACGATTGCGGCACTACAGATTGTCGTGAGAAGACCGTCGCTGAGGTTGTTGCCTCTGGCACCTGCATGGGCACCAGCTCGAGACTCATCTTTTGTCCTGTTTTGACCTGTGACATAGCGCTCCCTTAACCGATGAGACTAATCGTATGGCCCGAGCGCAGCTGCGCATCGGCCCAAGAGCATACCAACCCCAGAGGCCCTGGCTTGACTACGTTGTCAGGGGCCAACTGCCGCACCCAGCTAGAGCCCTGCCGCCGCACCTCATAAAGCATCACTGCCCCCAGATAGCGGACACCCGTTACCCCCTGCAACAGGGTGATGATATCTGACGGATATACGGCGGTGCCAAAGGGCCAACCGCGACCGTCTCGCCCCCCTACTAAAGGATTTAAGAATCGATAAAGGGCTACCTGCAGGTCATGCAAAATCGCCTGTTGAGCCTCGGGTGACCCATAGGCCGGGTCAATCGCAACTTCTGTTTTCACCGTCACCCCCACATAGTCAGGGGCTTGTAGTTTTACCTGCACCCCGAGCGGGCGGCGGTCATCCAGGTACTGGGTGACTTGCTGGGTAAGCTGGGGCGTGAGGTCAAAAGCTCCGGGGGCAATGCCCATGGCAGTCTCAATGTTGGCGATATTGGCCTGGGGCACAAGCATCACTGTGACCACACCGGGCTGATCGTTGATTTGCTTCGGGCAAATGCTGCGGGCGACTGCACCGTGACTCGCTTCAATAGCCAGGGTTTCAAAATCTTCTGGGGTGACCGCACGATCGCGGGTGCGCAACAACCTGGGCACCCGCAGGACCGCGTCATCCAGGGACTCAGCATCGGCTCCGTGGTAGGCCGCTCCATGATTCACCACGGACGCTACGTAGGGCACTGCCGACTTGATGACGCGCAGCGTTTGGGGCTGCACATTCCCGCGTTGACCCCCCCCCGTGCGATAGGCTTTCATCGTAATCACGGCCCCCCGCTGCGGGACTGCGCCGTACTGGCGTTCTAGCAGTTGTGGGGTGGCGGTGAGCACAGTTGTGCCGCCAGAGGTTGCCGCGGACTGTTGTTGCGATCTCACCTGAGTCGCCGTTTTCAACTGCCCGGGCTCTCGAATCAGCGGGCCAAACTGCACAGTCCCTGAGAGAGAATCAATCGTGTAGTGCAAATCCTCCGGACCAGAATCGGCAAAATCATTCACCTCTTGCCAGTCTTGTTGAACCCCACTGGGCAAAATCACAACCAGGTGTTCCTCCTCAGTACGGGGAAGTACGGGCTGACTCTGTACTTGAAAACTTTGCCCAGGCTGGCCCTCACTCTCGCCCAGCAGCTCGTCTTGAATGAGCGTACATTGACTGGCATCCACGGTGCCCCCAATAGCGCGCGCCGAAAGACTCAATAACCGAGGTGAGTTGCTGTAGGCCGGTGTACCTGGGGCAGGGCTGGTACACACGCACCGCAACCACCGGCCTCGATAGCTGGCAAAGTCCGTAACCGGAAGCTGTTGAGGCAGGTGTAGCACCACCTCACCCCGTTGAATATCGCTGTTGCTACTCGTGTCATAAAAACTAAACCCACGGGTCTCATCATCACTTTCTTGCAACAGCACGGGCACCCAGGTGTGACCATTCCAGGCCTCCCATAGGCGAGGCGGCGCTTCGGGGCGAATCCCAGTTGGGGTGGCTGTCTCTCCTTCAAAGTTCAGCGCAATCACATTGCCTTCTAACGATTGCTCTGGATCGAGCACCAGATAGAAACTATTGCCCGGTTGCGGTCTGGGGTTAAAAATTGACTGCTCACTGCCCGACCATCGGCCATCCGACTGCCGAGTCCA
>JBCDDJ010000351.1:0-7070 GCA_039180385.1 Cyanobacteria bacterium P01_G01_bin.38
AACTACAAGATGCCGCGATTGCACACTCGGGAAGAGGTGTTAGCAAACTGCAAAAACATCTCAGAGATGATCGACGGTATGAAGGTTGGTCTGCCAGGAATGGATCTGGTGATCTTTCCGGAGTATTCTACCCACGGCATCATGTATGACGCCGCAGAAATGATGGAGACTGCATCCAGCATTCCGGGGCCTGAAACAGATATTTTTGCTGAGGCCTGTATTCGCAACAAGGTTTGGGGGGTCTTTTCTCTCACGGGTGAGCGTCATGAAGAACATCCTAAAAAGGTGCCCTACAACACGCTGATCCTAATGAATGATCAAGGTGAGATTGTTCAGAAGTATCGCAAGATTATGCCCTGGACCCCAATCGAGGGCTGGTATCCAGGTAACTGCACCTATGTTAGCGAGGGACCAAAGGGTCTGAAGATCAGTCTGATCATTTGTGATGATGGTAACTACCCTGAGATTTGGCGGGACTGCGTCATGAAGGGGGCTGAACTCGTTATTCGCTGTCAGGGATACATGTATCCAGCCAAGGAGCAGCAAATTATCGTGTCTAAGGCCATGGCCTGGATGAATAATACCTATGTGGCTGTGGCCAATGCTGCTGGTTTTGATGGGGTTTACAGCTACTTTGGTCACTCCGCTATCGTCGGCTTTGACGGGCGCACTCTGGGGGAATGTGGAGAAGAAGAAAACGGCATTCAATACGCAGCGCTGTCTAAGTTTGCAATCCGTGACTTCCGTCAGCACGCCCAGTCTCAGAACCATCTCTTTAAGCTCCTACACCGGGGCTACACCGGGATGATTAATTCGGGTGATGGTGATGAAGGCATGATGGAATGTCCTTATGAGTTCTACCGAGAGTGGATTTTAGATCCCGAGAAGACGAAGGAGAAGGTAGAGGCCCTGACCCGGTCTACTGCAGGCACTGAGGAATGCCCTATTAAAGGGATTCCCAATAAAGGATCGAAAGCGCCCGCAGTCCCAGCTAAGAAGTCAGAATCTGTTGCTGTCAGGCAGCCAGTTTCGTAGCTTTCTGGCCTGATCTTTCTGGCCTGGGCTGGATAGCGCTAATTTTGAGCCTGCGCGATCGCGTGGGCTCTCTTATTTTGTGTTCCAAGGATGATGTTGCCCCATTACCCTATTGCAGCTTAATCGAAAAATGCTTGAGGACCGTCTGCTGAATTTGCCAGGTTCCCTTGAATCCCTTTTCCACTACAAACGCATCGCCGGGGCCGACCTGTTGCGGCGAACCGCCATCAGGCGTGATGATGATCTGGCCTTCAATCATATGAACAAATTCCCAGGATTCATAGCTGGCATGGTAAGTGCCAGGGGTAGCTTCCCACCAGCCACTGATCATCGATTTGTCATCCGAGGTATATTCGATCCAAGTCTTCATAGTTGGCTCACCTTCAAGCTTCTTCCAGCCATCAAGGTCAGTTTCGATGGGAGTAACCGTTTTGTTACCGATTTTAGATAATGGTTGATTTGTCATAGCTTCCAGCTCTTTTAATTGAGTTCAGTTAATTGATTTCATTCGCCTGGTAATGTAGGAATACGCGCAACAATTCTTTCTCGTAACATTGCCGGTTGTCTTACCCGCGACACAATACCGGCCTCACTACCAAAATACACTTCAGCAAAGGCCAAAATAGCATCAGCACTGTCAAAAGGTGACAGGTCACCAAAAGCAAAAGCTGTCTTCGCAGGACCAGACACCGCTGCAGAACAAGGATGTTTGCAAATGCTCATACATTTTACAGGTATCAGCCTGAACTCACCTTTTAAGGACCACTGCTCATAGAGCTTAGTTAATTCTTTTAGCAGAATTTCACCCCCCGTCCGCCCCTCAAAATAGGGTTGATCGATGGCAACAAAGCAAGACTTGCAAACGAATAGCGCATACTTTGTCATGGATTTTTTAGAATAGTTGCGACTATTCTGATGTCTAATTTAAGTCAGAAAATTCAGGTGGGGTCAGCAGCCAGGTGTCAGAGGTCAGGAGAAAATTATTTTGTGCCAGCCCTGGGCTATCGGGACTTATTTAGTCAGGGTTTTATGAATTCTAGCCTCAAGAAAACGTCTCGCTTTAAGTTGGGACCCCACAGAAACATTAGGTAACTACCCATGGCGTACCCTGCAAGCTTGCTCAACACGCTACAACCAACTGCAGAAAACCCATCAAACTGTCGCGATGGTGGGCGATGGCGTTAATGATGCCCCAACTCTCGCAACAGCCTCAGTCGGCATTGGACTGAGACTGTTGCGAGGGTAGTGCCAATTCTGGAGGGACGAGCACACCTCCGGCGTCTGCAACCTGAGAACTGTCAGAAGATGAGCCATGCCTCGCCTAACCAAGCACCACAGAACTTAGAAAGGCCGCACCTGCCCCACTAATCGCAAAGCCTACGAAACGTAGGGGCGCTAAAGGTTGTTCAGCGGCTTTCTTTGTGATCGCTTGGGCTGCCTTAAACGCGGCAACCGCAACCCCCATCTGCACCAGCGTGAACCCCATGAGGTAGGACACCAAAGGCGTCATCTCAGCGCCGAAAATGGCCTCCCCGTAGGCAAATCCGTGGAATAGACCTGCGATCGCAGCCAACGCAGCAATCACCCCCACCTTCGGGCTCTGTTTCAGGGCTAGTAGCCCACCAAACAATAGGACAGACGCTGACACAAAGAACTCAGGCGCAGGCAGATTAAATCCTGCTAAATGCAGACCCGCCCCTGCTAAACCCGCTAAGACAAAGGTCACAGGAATGATCATGCCCTGCTTCTTAACCGCTGCCAGTAACCCAACGGCAATGATAAAGGCAAAATGATCTGGCCCAATTAAGGGGTGCCCCACCCCTGACAAAAATCCCTGGATAAAGTTGCTCGGCGTGGCCCCACCAAAGGGATGGTGCGCACTGGCAGCGGTCGCCCCTAAGAACCACATGGAACAGGCCAGCCCCCCGACCGTCATGCCGAGGAGCAGAAACCGCTTGTATTCTCTCGAAACCAAATCAGACTTGGAAAGTAAAGCTTTAGCATTCATAGAATCATGTCCTCACATTAAATACGGGAAATGGTTCTAGGTGTTAGGCTCTAGGGCCCACGTTTAACCTCTACCACCTAACACCTATCACCTATTACCTAACACCTATTGCCCATCACCTTTTCACCAAGACTAGACTTTTTAAGTCGCGCTAAAGACTTCAGCGCGTATTCATGCCGAGCCAGATTGCCCTGTTTTAGATAGAGGTCAGCGGCCTTTTGGCAATCGGCTATGGCCCCTTGGGTATCGCCAGAGCGATGGCGGGCGACACATCGATTGCCGTAGGTCTCCGCATCATTTGGATCGAGCAGCAGCGCCTGGTCAAACGCCTGAATAGCCCCTGAATAGTCGCCTTCACGGGATTTCTTAAGCCCCTGCTCAAAAGGGCCTAAACGAGACATTTCGAAAATCCCTCAGCAAATTCAGCTTTGTCTAAATCGCGGCCAATCACCACAAATTCACTGCGCTTAAGTTCATCTGGTTTCCATTTGCGATCGCGCCGCATCGAAGTCAGCATGCGGACACTTTGAAACAGAATCCGTTCCGGAAACCCCCTCGCATAAAACAACCCCTTCGTGCGATAGAGATCTTCGCCTTTTAACTGAGCAACCTCGTTCATCCACATCATGAACCGGTTCATATCCATCGGTTTCTCTGACGTAAAGACAAAGGAGCCCACCGCCGCATCGTGCTCATGATCGAGATCTTCAAGGAATTCGGGATCAACTTCGAGTTTGGCCTCTAGCTCAAAGGCATCGACACCTAAGATGAGAGACAAATCCACCTGGCTGTGCTCAGTGTGGTGGATTTTAGCCAGGGGGTTCAGCGCCTTGAGTTTTTGCTCAAGGGCTTGTAAATCATCTGGCGGCACCAGATCGGTCTTATTGAGCAGCAAAATATCGGCAAAGGCAATCTGTTCCTCTGCCTCGTGGCTACCCACCAGATTGCGGTCAAGGTTATAGGCATCCACCACCGTCACAAAGGAGTCAAGCTTTAACTTAGGCCGAATCTCTTCTGAGACAAAAAAGGTGGAGGCCACCGGGGCCGGATCTGCTAAGCCGGTGGTTTCTATCAGGATAGAATCCAGCTCGGCCCGCTCGGTCAACTTGGTCAGGGTTTGTACCAAATCATCCCTGACCGTGCAGCAAAGGCAACCGTTGTTAAACTCCACCAGCTGTTCCTCCCCGTCTTCGATGACCAGTTGTCCGTCAATACCAATTTCACCAAATTCATTCACAATCACGGCAACTTTTTGGCTGTTTTGACCTTGCAAGATATTGTTGATCAAAGTTGTCTTGCCAGAGCCCAAGAACCCAGTGACCACGGTGACCGGAATGCGTTCGTCGGACTTACTTTGTACTTGCACTAATTATCCTCCTGGGTAAGTTGGGGCACAAGGCCCGTAGCTGAGGGGTCTGGACGCATTAAGGTGTGGCCACGACAGTCTTGGTCATCGCAGCAATGCCCTCTTGTAAAATAAACTTTCGGGTTTCAGGCAAATTGGCCTCACCCCGGATTTGATCATAGGGCACCACTACCCAGCAGGCACAGCCCCAGAGACATTCTCCCGCCATGCCCTCAAACCGAATCGCCGGTTCAGACATCATCACGCCTAAATCCAACAGCCAGGAGTGATCGAGGAGCTTCTCGTCCCAACTCATTTGGTCGTATTTCTCACGACTGTCAAAGTAAGTCAAGAAGTCAGTTTTAGCCAGGCCCGGCATAATAATGTCGATGTAGGCCGTCAACCGATCAAAGAACTCGTCGTGGGAATAGAGCAGCGTCGAATCCTCGAGATCGTTGCCCAGGTAGGCCATCATCGTCTTCTTAAACTTCTCATCCAGACCCTCATTCCACATATCGCGGGGGGCATGGATATAGCACTCGGCATAGTCCGTCTCAAAGCCGTCTTTAATGCCGTCATAGTCAGAGATGTGATCCATCCACTGGCTCAAGACCTGACGCCACTTACTCAGAGGCTCACCCGGCAAGACCTGTACAGCTGGGTGGCTGAGCTTGGCAATGTTAAACAGGGTCCAACTTCGAGATTTAGTGCTGATACACTCGTGGGGCGCAGAGGTTTGTCCCGAGGGGCGCAGGGCCTTGAACAAGGTGCGTCCATAGTCGTGCTGGACGAGGCGCATAAAGGAGTCTGCAACGAACTTTTGGGTGACCTGTAGGCGAATGCGATCGCGCACCTCTGGCACACCCGTCGCGGTATATCGACTTAGCCGCTGCCAGGAGTGCTCCGAAGACACGGCCAGGAAACCACCTGTGAAGGGATTGCGATAAAGATCGCCCCAAACCTGGACTACCCCTGCATTCTTGTCATCATCAAGCATGCAGTCAATTTCATTAAAGGTGGGGAAAAGACTGCTACCCCGATTGATTTCAGGCTCACCCTCCGAAGGCAACACACCGACGCCAATCACCGGAATGCGGCGACCGAGCTTAACACTCGACAAATGACGAGCGAGATCTACCACCATGCCGCTGCCAGTACTCTCGCCCATGCCGAAACACATCAACACCATCGACGGGATGCGAGTCTTATCAACACTGTCGGCAAACTTCTCAAGTTCTTTCTCTAAAATCCTCTCGCCATCGTAGTAGTTCATCCCGTAGATGGCCTTAGACAGTGCCCTGGGGAAGTAACCACCCGCCTCAGGAATTTCGATATCCTCCGGCAACCAGGGTTCGTAGTTGGGGTTCCAATAGTAGCGAGGATACTCCAGCTTTAAGAACTCCCGGTAGCGTCGGAGCGAAGCAAACAGATCTTCTCGGCTGGGTACATCTAATGAAACGGGCTGAAACTGAAACCGCTCGGTCGGAATATTGCGCTCCTCTAAACGCTTGTACAGACCTTCTGCATAGTCCTTAGCCTGCATCATGTCCTGCTCGCCAATATCCACGATCATGGCGGTAAAGCGAGCCCGAGGATCATCCAAAATATCTTCGACTTCGCCAGTTCGCAACATGGCATCTACCATCCGCGCCCCGTCTTTACCGATGCCTACCACATGCAAACAATGGGGAGATTGAGCGCCAGAGGCGCTGTGATACATCGAACCTAATGACATAAACTTAGACTCCTGCTAATGTTTGAAACAAAATATTTGTGTTACGCCTAACAGCCTTACGCCTAACAGCCGCCTGGTCGGAAACCAGTGTCCTCGTCAATCAGTCCCAGATCCCTAAAAATATGGGCAACCGAAGTGGCCCGCTCATCCGCAACGTATATTTTGTAGTCCTCCACAAAATAGCCTGGATCTTTTGAGACCAGCCCCTCCTCAATTAAAAGGGCCCCTTTCTCAAGGTTTTTACGCTGTAGGCTGGCTTTCCAGAGTGGCGATTGGATATAGATATTGTCATCGTCAGCTCCTGTCACCTGAAGGATCTTATTGCCAGCTACGGTTGGGACCTCAGCACCATTCCCGTACTTTTCCTTAATCACTGCCCAGCTAAGCGCCATGGAAATGCTTGCTCCTATACCGCCACAACTTGTTCGATTTGCGCTTTCAACCCACCAGCAGGCTCATCTCCCCTAATGGCATCGTAGGGAACCACAACCCAGCAAGCACAGCCCCACAGGCACTCACCAGCCATGCCCTGAAATCGAATCGCAGGCTCTGAAAGCAATACGCCCAACTCCAATAGCCAGGAATGCACCAGGAGTTTTTCATCCCACTGCAGTTGATCATAAGCCTCCCGAGACTGAAAGAAGATTTCGAGATCGTTTTTACTGGGGCCTGGCAAGATAAAGCGAACAACAGGGTTGCTCCCTGCACCAGAGCGAATCACGCCAGGCTCAACCAATGGAGAGAAAGCCTGATCCAGCTTGCCGGACAAGTCAACAAACAGTTCGTCTGAGAGGGTCTGACTGCTGGCAGAGGTTCTAATTTCGAAGTAGTCAGGACTGTACTTTTCGCCCACTAGCCCCAGCTGGCTGGGCAAACTCTCTAGCTCAGGCACACCGTCATCGAGATCCATAAATCCAAAGAGGTGGCACCAGCGCTTCCCATAGCGG
>JBCDDJ010000352.1:0-7066 GCA_039180385.1 Cyanobacteria bacterium P01_G01_bin.38
CGCACTTCCCTCGCCCTGGGCCATCACCAGCGTCGCCTCCAGGTCGCTCGTCACCGGAATCTCTAACGGTCCGCAGCCCGCAATCTCACCAATATCTTGTCCTGCCAGGGCCGGATTTTTATTGACTGCGCCAACCAGTTGCAGATCGTCCGCCTGGGCAACTGCTTTAATGATTTCGCGGCCCATCTTGCCGGTTGCACCATTCACCACCACCGGGATTTTAGTCTGATTTGTCATCTCGACTGCGCTGTCCACAAGCTGTTTACAATATGCGCATTTTATAGCAAATGCTCTTCCGGATTGAGGCGGTATCGCATTTGGGCTAAGCGGATAGCCCTCCATGGTGAGTGGTCTTGGGTCATTGACATTGGCACGATACGAATGAACGATTGCAGTTAGGGCAGTTAGTTAAGCGCTATTTGACCCACTATCAGGCAATCTCCCATGAAACGTGTTTTTGAAAACGATACGGGCGTCACCATCGACCGATTTCAGCCCACCGACGTCAGTTCTACAATTGAGGTCTCGGGCGTCTCAGGTGATATTCAGCGGGTGACGCTAACTCTCGATTTGCTGCATACCTACACCAGCGATTTACAAATCTCTTTAATTGCCCCCAACAGTCAAACCGTATCGCTGGTGGCCGGCAAAGGCGGCAATGGCGACAATTTTTTGCAAACCACCTTTGATGATGTCGCCCCGGTCGCCGTGGCCCAGGCAACCCCACCCTTTACCGGCACCTTTCGCCCCGAGGGTCAGCTATCTACGTTTAACGGCCTCGACCCCAACGGCACCTGGACCCTGCGCATCCTCGATACGGCAGCGCAAGACGGGGGTTCTCTCAATCGCTGGACGCTATCACTGACGGTGACAGAACAAGTAGAATCAAGCTTCACCATCAATGTCCGATTTTTGGGCGGACTCAACGCAGCCCAACGCAGTGTCTTTGACGCGGCGGCAGCTCGCTGGTCAGAAATTATTATCGGTGACTTACCTAGCGTTGCCGTTGGCGGAGACACCATTGACGATGTGCTGATCGAGGCGCGCGGGGCGTCGATCGACGGCCCCAATGGCATTTTAGGACAGGCCGGCCCCACCCAACTGCGCAGTGGTTCGCTGTTACCGATCACCGGCACCATGGAGTTTGACATTGGCGACCTGGCTCGCCTCGAAGTCAATGGCGGCCTCTTTAACGTGATTTTGCATGAAATGGGTCACGTCCTCGGCATTGGGACGATTTGGCAGCAAAAGGGACTGCTGGTGGGGCGCGGCTCCCCCAGCCCTACCTTTACCGGCATGAACGCCATGCGAGAATTTGCCGCCCTGATCGGTTCACCCTCCCCCACGCCAGTTCCCGTCGCCAATACGGGCGGGGCAGGCACCCGCGATGGTCACTGGCGAGAAGCCGTCTTTGGCACCGAACTGATGACCGGCTTTTTGAACCCGGGCAACAATCCGCTGAGTCGCTTAACCATTGCCTCGTTAGAAGATCTCGGCTACGCCGTCAATTACAACGCTGCCACCCCCTACGCACTACCCACCGCCCTGGAGCTAGCCATCATGGGGCTGGGGGCAGACAGCTATGGCCACTGGCAGTGCAGCATGTGTGGACACAATCGTCCTGGCGGTTTGCGCCCTGACGTGATTCCGGCCAGCAAGAATGTGGATTAGCGTACAAAAAAGGCCCAGGCGACTGCCTGGGCGCACGACCAGTTCAAACTTTGAGCATTGTGATAATCCTCGTTAGCCGAGGGTGACCTAGCCGATTTTCACCTGAGCCGTGTCAACGGCTTCGGTGCCGTCTACTTGCTTGGCCACCGCGACCATTTTTTGCAAAATATCTTGGCTAGGGACGGTGCCCTTGAGCACAACGGTGCCGCTGAGCTGAGCCACCCAGAGCGTATCGACATCATCCAGCTGAGCATCTTCGTCAAACGCCAGCGCAACCCGCTTGGCTAGACCGCTCTCATCATATTCACCGGTCAGACCAATGCGATAAGCGGGTGCTTCTTCCTCGTCAGGCGCAGCGGGCGCGGCAGGTGCGGCAGCCACAGGCTTAGAGCCAGCACTTTTCTTAGGCACCGCAGGACGACGACCTGCCTTAATCTTTGTCGACGCGCCCGCGGGCTTGTCGGTCTTAAACAGTCTTCTCAAGAAACCCATAAGGATCTATCCAAACTAAGGGCACATAGGAAACTGAGTTTCCAATTCACTCCATAGAGTAGCGTCAACGCTTCAGGAATTGAGTTCTGTTTAGAAACATATAATTTTCTTAGCTCAACGCAGCATGGCCGCGCGCGTAGCCCATTTGAGCATTGCGATATTTACCTTGAATCCGGCTACCAGGCCCGACTTCGTCAGCGGTTAGCCCCACCTGGACAGCGGCACGGGTCAATAGAGACTGCTGCCGCTGCTTGATCAGCTGATGATGACGCACCATCAGTGCCCGAGCTTGTTCTTGAGTAGACATTTTGAAAGTTCCTCTTGCAACTTGAAGTGTGTGGGTTATCGAAGTGATGATGACTAAATAGAACCCTTATAGATTCAATTATAACTATTTTTTCTGTATCTTTTGTTACAAAATAAGGTTATTTAAATGACATTGCAATAAAAGTTATCGCGTCAACCCTAAACCCCCTGGGCAGAAGTTGTCTATAGGGCTGTCATATCGGTTGGGCGCAGATCTATGATTTGGTCAGATATAGAGCTAACTCATTCACCATATTCAGTAGGAATCGCTTTGAGAGAACGTCTAGAAGACTTTAGCAATCGTTATTTTAACGGGAGACGGGTATCCCCGCAGGGGCTCAAGCACATGCAGGACAGCCTGCTAGATGATTCTGAGCTCAATCGGGACTATATTGTGCTGACCATTGGGGCGTGCATCATTGCCACCCTGGGGCTGCTCTCAAATAGCGCCGCTGTGATTATCGGGGCGATGCTGGTCGCGCCGCTGATGCAGCCGATTCGAGGGCTGGCGTTTGGCATCTTAGAAGGAGAGCTAGAGCTGATTGGTGAGAGTCTAAAGTCGCTGCTGGTTGGCACCCTGATTTCAGTTGCCCTGGCCGCTAGTCTGGGGATTGCTCTGGGGTTTTCGGAATATGGCTCAGAAGTGTGGGCGCGATCGCAACCGACGCTGCTAGATTTAGGGATTGCGATCGCAGCGGGGGGCATCAGCGGGTTTGCCAAGGTGCAACCTCGCCTGTCAAGCACCCTGGCGGGCACGGCTATCGCTGTGGCCCTGATGCCCCCGGTTTGTGTGATCGGGCTCGGGTTTGCCCAATGGAATCTTGGCCTGAGCTGGGGCTCGACCCTGCTGTACCTGACCAACCTGATCGGCATCACCCTGGCCTGTATGTTGGCCTTTTTACTCACTGGCTATTCACCCCTCAAACAGGCCCGCCGTCCGCTGGGGTTAGTGATGGCCATGGTCAGCATCTTAGTGATCCCACTGGCGGTGAGTTTGATCCAACTGGTGAACCAAAACCGTCTCGAAGATAGCCTGCGCAATGCCCTGCAAGATACCCTCACTTTTCAAGACCAAAACGTTTCATTGATCAACAGCGAGACAAACTGGTTGACCAGCCCACCCGAGGTCAAACTGACGGTCTATGCCACCCGGGCGATCACCCCCACACAGGTCTCACTGTTAGAAAAACACATCGAAAATCAGATGAAGCGACCGTTTAAGCTGATCATTCAATTTAGTCGCGTAGAGCAGGTGACCAACGAGGAGGTGCAGCCCGCCGTCGAAGAAGGATGGACTCAACCCCAGCTTCAAAATCCCCAGTTTCAAAAACCCCAAAAGCCTGAACCAGCGCAGACTTCACCCTAGATCCTGAAACCTGTTGTTTTATTATCGACCCTCCCGGCGGTGACAACGCGCATTCGCGCTGCGAAGTCGGGTCGCTTACTCGAGCTAGGGATGTCGCAGTGTAGGCACCGAGCACCGCCCCTAAATAGGTTGTCAACTCAACCACACAAAGATCGGCCCCCTATCGACTAACCCACCAACCGTCCTTCCCAAAACACTCCGCCAGCACCTAGTTCGGGGGGTCTGGGGGAGGTCGTCCCCCAGGCAGCCGCTAACGCTAGAGCAGAGGGGAGGGAGCGGGAGGGAACGTCCCGCGCAGCCCCTACTTCATATCACCAACCCTGACAAATACAAACAAAACCGTGAGGTGCGTGCAACCCAATAATTCCCAGGCTCAACCCTATCCCCTAAATTTTGTGTACGCAGTAGTCCCAGCGGGGACAAGATAAACCTTAAGAAGAGATCTGCAACGTTGCCGCCGCAGAGCGACCAAACTCTTCTGGTGCATATTGCAGATGGGCATCGGCCCCAGGCCACAGATAGGTTCCAGACGTCACAGATCGCACCAGATAATGCAGAGTATAAACCCCCGCTTCGAGGTGATCGCCATAGGCCAGGATGCGGTCTCTGTAAAGCGTTTGGTAGCCAATTTGCCAGCTGTCGCTTTGGGCCTCGAGTGCCTGGGTCGCGGTTTGAAAGGTCGTATCAACTGCCTCAAGCCCCGCGGGTAGCGGATCGGTAATAATCACATGATCCACTGGATGGTCGGTGATAATCTCCAGACCAATATCAAAAACCTCTCCTGCCTCCAGACTCAACGGTCCTTTACCCACGCTGAGCCCCTGACTGAAGAGAATCTCTTCCTGGTTAGCAAGTCGCACCTGTCGCGTTACCCGCAGGCCGTTGAGTCGCCCGGGTGGAGTGCCCTGCAGCCGATAGCGATAGGCGGCGAGATAGTGCAGGGTACCAGGCCCCGATTTCTCCAGGGTCAGCTCAGAGTCCCCTCGGGGGAGATCGGCCATCGCCACCGAGACCTCCTGGCTGGGGGGCTCATAGCCCTCAAATGAATAAGACGCCAGGGCGTCACCGGCCAGGGTGACCGTGCTGTTAAAGCTCGGTGGGGTCGCTTGGCGCTGGGCATAGTCGGTCAGGGCGATCAACGCCTGGGCGTTGTCGTAGGTCGTCAGCCAGGTACCGTCACGGCGCAGGGCCAATAAGCCTGACACCAGACGACTGAGGATTTCAGGGCTGCCGTCGCGGGCGAGAAACAACCGCAACACCTGAGCCTGGGCCGCCGTGGTGGAGTTAAACCAGCGCCAGCGGTTGGGTAAGTTTATCGTGGCCGTGCGCCCGGTTTCGTAAACGGTTTCTTGATACTGGGTGGCCAGCGCATCGGCTTCTGTTTTCCAATCGGGAAAAAGGCTCAGGTAGCGGGCCAGTCTAAGCTGATCGACGTCGTCAAACTGGTCGCGCTGGCTGTGCAGATCGCCCAGGAATTGGTTGCGGCGATCGCCCAGGGCATCCAGGGCAATCAGGGTGCGCAGGCGTACCTGGTTTTTACATCGGGCTTCTTGGCAATAGTCATACTGCCCCGGATCATTCAACAGTTTTTGCAGATAGCCTTTGAGGGCGTTAACCAGGCCCTGATCGACCTGAATGCCAGCGGCTTGAGCCTGGGCAATAGCGTCAGCGGCGTAGGGAGAGGAAAAGGGATCCGAACGCTCTGAACTGGGCCAGGAGGAAAAGCCCCCGTCAGGTTTTTGCAAGGTCTTGATCTGGGCCAGGGCCTGGACCGCTTTTTCGGTGGGTTTAAAGTCCGCCAGGGGTTGACCGTATTTCTGGCTGAGCGGTTGCAGGCTGGCTGCGATCGCAAGCCGACTCGCCGCCGATTCTAGACACGGCAGCGGATTGTCCCAATCAATCCAGTCTACCGGGGCCTTAATCTCAGTAATCAGCGTACTCGCCAGGGACACTTCCAGGCCCCCTGCCGCATTCGACACGTTTTCATCCACATTCAATGGGATGGTGACCTCGCCCAGGGTTGTGCCTGTCTCCACTACCTGCTCGCTAATCTCCAGCGGCCTAATCTCCAGCGGCACCTCAAACGCATCGACAGCGTCCCCCAGCTGACTGGTAAATTTCACCTGGGCGGTGCCCGGTTGCGCAGCCACGACGGGGAACCGATAGCCTTTGGTACCTGATTCGGCCTTGAGTTCGCGGCTTTGGGTGGTGGGCTGTTCAAAGTCGGGGGCAGCGCTGGCAAACTGAAGCCCCTGGCTGAGTTCCCCAGCCAGCTTGAGGGGACCCTTTTGATTTTTCGTATTCGTGACCGAGAGCCCCGCCTCGATGCGATCGCCCAGGCGGGCAAACTGGGGCAAAATCGGATTCGAAATCAGCGGCTGGGTCGTGATAAATGTGCTGTCAGTATTGCCAAATCGCAAATTGCCATCCGTCGCCACCGCCATCACCCGCCAGGTGGTGAGATCGTCGGGCAGCGTGAAAGTCACCTCGGCCTGCCCCTGGTCATTGGTAACCACCGAGCCGTTGTAATAGGCCAGAGCCTTAAAATCCGTGCGGACTCGAGTACGGCCTGCCCCCGCCGAGAAGCCACCACCATAGCCCCACCCCTTCGCCAGGGGAGACGCCAGGGGCACCAGCACCACATCCGGGCGGTTGTCAGCAAAGCGCGTTGAGATGGGCTGCTCAGCATAGACAGTTTCCACCAGATCCGGGGGGCGATAGCCGCTGAGCTGCAGCACCGCTTCATTGACTACCATTACCGTCACCTGCCCCTTGAGGGGGTCGCCTTTGGGGTCTTTGAGAGACAGTTTTAGGGTTTGCGCTTGGCCCGGTTCCAGAGAGGCTTGCTGCGGGGTGGCCTCCACCGTGAGATATTTATCCTTGACGCTGGTTTTAAACGGGGCAAACCCAATGCTAACTAGATTCTCCAGGCTACCTGGTTCGAGGGTCTCAACGGGCTGGCCCTGGCGCACCAGGATCGCCTCGACGGCAGCGTTGGGCAACATCTCAGGGGTCACCTTAAACTGCACCTGGGGAGCACCGCCCTTAACTTTGACAACGGCTTTATACAGCGTGTCGTGGCGAATCACTGCGAAGTATAACTCAGCGTCGGGGTACGGCGATTGAATCAGGGCGGTGGCCGTTTCTCCAGGGGCATAGCTGTCTTTATCAAGCTGAATGTCGAGGCGATTGTTGGTATAGCGTCCTCCCCAGTAAACCCGACTCGCCCCC
>JBCDDJ010000353.1:0-7062 GCA_039180385.1 Cyanobacteria bacterium P01_G01_bin.38
ACGTATGGCAACTAAATTCCCGAAATTTAGCCAAGGTTTGGCGCAGGATCCGACCACTCGTCGGATCTGGTACGGGATTGCCACTGCCCATGACTTTGAAAGTCACGATGGCATGACGGAAGAGAATCTTTATCAAAAGATCTTTGCTTCCCACTTTGGCCATCTGGCAATCATTTTCCTCTGGGTGTCTGGCAACCTGTTCCACGTCGCTTGGCAAGGCAACTTTGAGCAGTGGGTGAAAGACCCGCTAAATGTCAGTCCCATCGCCCATGCGATCTGGGACCCTCACTTTGGCCAAAATGCGGTGGATGCGTTCACCCAGGCCGGTGCCTCTGGCCCGGTTAATGTGGCCTTTTCCGGTGTGTATCACTGGTGGTACACCATCGGTATGCGTACCAACGGAGACCTGTACCAGGGATCGATCTTCTTGCTGATTTTGTCGGCGCTTTTCCTGTTCGCTGGTTGGCTGCATTTGCAGCCCAAGTTCCGTCCCAGCTTGTCGTGGTTCAAGAATGCTGAGTCTCGACTCAACCACCACCTGGCAGGCTTGTTTGGCGTTAGCTCCTTGGCTTGGACTGGTCACTTAGTTCACGTTGCGATTCCCGAGTCTCGGGGTCAGCACGTGGGTTGGGATAACTTCCTATCTGTGACCCCTCACCCGGCAGGGTTGGCACCGTTCTTTACGGGTAACTGGGGCGTTTACGCTCAAAACCCAGATACGGCCAGCCATGTCTTTGGTACCAGTCAGGGCGCTGGCAGTGCCATCCTGACTTTCTTAGGAGGGTTTCACCCCCAGACTGAGTCGCTGTGGTTGACCGATATGGCTCATCACCACCTGGCGATTGCGGTGATTTTTATCATCGCGGGTCATATGTACCGGACAAACTTCGGTATTGGCCACAGCATTAAGCAGATTTTGGAAGCACACCAGCCCCCCAGCGGTAAGCTGGGTGATGCTCACAAGGGTCTCTATGACACCTTGAACAATTCTCTGCACTTCCAGCTAGCGCTGGCCTTGGCCTCGGTCGGTGTAATTACCTCTTTGGTGGCACAGCACATGTATGCGCTACCGCCCTATGCCTTTATGGCTAAGGACTACACCACCATGGCGGCGCTTTACACGCACCACCAGTACATTGCTGGCTTCATCATGGTGGGTGCCTTTGCTCACGGTGCGATCTTCCTGATTCGTGACTACGATCCGGCAGCGAACGCCAACAATGTATTGGCTCGTGTGCTTGAGCACAAAGAGGCGATCATCTCTCACTTGAGCTGGGTATCTCTGTTCTTGGGTTTCCATACCCTGGGCCTCTACGTCCACAATGATGTGGTCGTGGCCTTTGGCACCCCCGAGAAGCAGATCCTGGTTGAGCCGGTCTTTGCTCAGTGGATTCAGGCAGCGTCGGGTAAGGCCCTATATGGGTTTGATACCCTGTTGTCTAACTCTGGCAGCTTAGCCACCAACGCCGCCGACGGTATCTGGCTGTCTGGCTGGTTGGATGCGATTAACAGTGGGACTAACTCGCTGTTTCTAGCCATTGGCCCTGGCGACTTCCTGGTACACCATGCGATCGCACTGGGTCTGCATACCACTACCTTGATCTTGGTCAAAGGTGCGTTGGATGCTCGCGGCTCCAAGCTGATGCCCGATAAGAAGGACTTCGGCTACAGCTTCCCTTGCGATGGCCCTGGTCGTGGCGGTACTTGCGATATCTCTGCTTGGGATGCGTTCTATCTCGCCATGTTCTGGATGCTCAACACCATTGGTTGGGTGACCTTCTACTGGCACTGGAAACACATCGCGGTCTGGTCGGGCAACGTAGCTCAGTTTAATGAGAGTTCTAACTACCTCATGGGCTGGCTGCGCGACTACCTGTGGCTCAATTCTTCTCAGCTGATCAATGGGTACAACCCTTACGGCATGAATAACCTGGCGGTTTGGTCTTGGATGTTCTTATTTGGACACCTGGTCTGGGCAACCGGTTTCATGTTCTTGATCTCCTGGAGAGGCTACTGGCAAGAGCTGATTGAGACCATTGTTTGGGCTCATGAGCGCACCCCGCTAGCTAACCTCATCCGCTGGAAGGATAAGCCCGTGGCGCTGTCCATCGTTCAGGCTCGTGTGGTTGGTTTGGCTCACTTTACGGTGGGTTACATCCTGACGTACGCGGCCTTCTTGATAGCCTCAACGTCCAGTCGATTTGGCTGACGATCCGGCTAATTAAGGTTCTAAATGCCCCTCGATGTTTGGCATCGGGGGGTATTTAGTGTGGGGCATTTTAGTTTACGGAGAATGTCTTTTGACCCGATTCTCTTTTTTATGAAACGCTTGAGTTCATTTACCTCGTCGGCGCTGTCAGTCCTGACCATTGCCGCCTTTTTGAGTTTGGGGTTTGTGCTCACTAAAAATATGGGTACCACCAACGAAATTCACCATTTGCCGCTGGCAAGGCAGGCTTTTGATCCGAGCTGGGTACCTGGGGATATCTACTACAGCGAAGATCCGGGATATCGATGGCTGTTTCAAAGGCTGTTTGGTCCGATGACAGCGTCGTTAGGTTTTTTAGCTACCTCACTTGTGGGGCGCTTGGTGGGCTATAGCTGTCTGGCCACAGGGCTTTGGTGCTTAGGGCGACAGTTGGGGTTGGGCTTATGGGGGATGCTGCTGGCGCTGTGCCTGTTTATTTATCCCAATACAAATGCGGCCCAGGGGGCCATCGCTCAGGAATGGCTGATCGGAGGCATTGAGCCCAAGGTGTTTGCCTATAGTCTGATGTTTATGGCGCTGAGTTTTGCCCTATCTAAGCGCTATCTCTGGATGGTGGTTTGTTTAGGGCTGTCGGCATCGTTTCATGTGTTGGTGGGAGGCTGGTCCACGATTGCAATGGGTCTGTGGTTACTCATCAGACGCCAAACGGTCTTTGCCAATGCCCGCCAGTGGGGGACCGCGGTTTTACTCTACGGGATAGCGAGTGTCTTTGCCCTCAGAGCGGTGCTTAAACAGTTGATGACACCCGTATCTGGAGACGATGCGATGGGGCAAGTCAGGTCAATACCGACGGGAGAATTCTCACCGTCCTATCTCTACACATTTTTGCGCAACCCGCACCATGTGAATCCGTTGTCCTGGGCCCCGTTTGAATGGTTGGTCGCCAGTCTTTATCTAATTGTGTTTCTAGGCATAGTGGTGTGGCTCCGGCGGCAAGCCAGGGTAGACGAGGGGGCAACCCTTGGGCAGAACCGATTGGCGTTTGCTGGGTTTGTCGGGGCCTGTCTGATGCTGTTTGCGGTGGGGGTTTGTGTTGCGCCGTTTGATTTACAGGGCAAATTTTTGCAGTATTACCCGTTTAGGGTGGGTGATCTGATGCTGCCGTTGGGGACTTGTTTGTTGGTGGCGACGATGTTAGAAACGCTGCTGCATCGCCGATGGTTTGTGATTGGCAGCGTGGTTGTGCTGGGTCTGGCGATCAGTTTTGAAGTGTCTGACTTTCAGCAGTCTGCTGTCGAGCTGGTGAATTTCCCTGGAGAAGCCCAGCAAGTTAAGCCTGACTGGAAAGATATGTGCGGTTGGATCAAGGCAAATACCCCCCGCGATAGTCTAATTGTGTCCCAACCCGATGACTTGGATTCTTTATATTGGCTGGCGGAGCGGCCTACGGTGGCGAAATTTCGGTTTGTGCCATCGGCCTCATCGGCGGAGGTGGCAGCCTGGTACGAGCGCATAGTTGATCTGGGCGGTGGGCTGGATCTTTTGGCCGATGTCGATCGTCATAAAGACCCGAAAAAAGCAGTCAGGCGAGCCTTAAATCAGGGATACTTTGGCTTGGAGACGGTGGATGCGATCGCACTCCTCGAAAAATACCAGGCTGACTATTTCTTAACCCAAACAGCCCATCAGCTAGACCTGCCGATTGTTTATCGCAATGCCAGTCATATTTTGTATGGCAAGCAAGAAGACTGACAACCATGGTGGCCTGCTCAGGATGCTGATGGTCCGTCATAGCGTTCGTTCGTGAGCTCTAATCGCTGGCCCTATCCGCTTAAATGCTGGTTTATTGATGGGGATTGACTGATTGAAATGATTGCCCTACCACTTCTCTGATCCGATAAATCGGGCGCTTTTGAGATTCGTGGTAAGTGCGCATGGTCAACTCTGCCAGCAGACCAAAGCTAAAAAGTTGAATGCCAGACAAAAATAGAACCACCGTGAGTAGCAGCAGGGGCCGATCGCCAATATCCTGACCCATCGCAAATTTTTCAAAGGCCAGGTAGGCGCTCAAAAGGAAACTCGATAGGATCGACACCAGCCCAAATGGCCCAAAGACGTGCATGGGGCGGGTTAAGAAAGTCTTCATAAAGTAAATTGTCAGCAAGTCCAAGATGACGCGCAGGGTGCGACCCAGGCCATATTTGCTTTTGCCAAACTGACGCGCGTGGTGACGCACCGGGATTTCGGTAATCCGGGCCCCTTCAATAAAGGCGAGGGCAGGTAGAAACCGATGCAGCTCACCGTAGAGGTTCATATCGTGGACGACCTCAGCCCGATAGGCTTTGAGGGAGCAGCCGTAATCACGGATGTCGACGCCAGTGACGCGGCCAATCAACCAGTTGGCAATTTTGGAGGGCAGCAGTCTGGTAACAGCATGGTCCTGGCGATCTTTACGCCAGCCGCTGACCAGGTCATAGCCCTCATCTAGCTTGTTGAGCAGGATGCCAATGTCAGCCGGGTCGTTTTGCAGGTCGCCATCCAGGGTGATGATGACGTTGCCGGTGGCCTCGTGAAAGCCTGCGGCCATCGCCGGGGTTTGACCATAGTTACGTCGTAGGATGACAGCTTTGACGTGGTTATCTTGCTGGGCAATTTGCTTGAGGAGATCGGCAGAGCCATCTTTTGAACCGTCGTCAACGCAGATGATTTCGTAGGGGTCGCCTAGCGCTCTCAAAGCTTGGGTTAGCTGCTTGATCAGCGCAGGGATGCTTTCAGCTTCGTTGTAAATTGGCACTACGACCGACAGTCGATAGCCGTCTGCTGGGGTTGACTGGATTAATCGGTCGGCAGACGCTTGGGAGGTGCCAGAGAGCGCAACATTCATGGAGCGAATTAAGACTGTGTTAATAAAGATACTGCGCGACGGGCGTCTCGAATAGATGAGGTGGTCAGCGCTTGGACTGGACTTTGGATTTAAGGGGGGGTGGGTGGGCCTGGTCTACTGGGGTATCTAGCCAAATCAGCCCGGCCCCCATCACCTCAGCCAGGGTGCTGATCAACCGATAAACGGCGACGCTGCTGAGCAGTGGCGCAGCGGCTAACTGGGACCCGAGCAGCGCGATCGCAACCGCCTCAAAGACCCCTATACCACCAGGGGCCCCTGGTACCACCAGCCCCAGTAGCCAGGCGATGCTAAAGCCCCCGAGCAGTGGCATGAGTTGGCTACCCGTGAGTGGTTGCAGGGCTAAAACTGTGAACACAAAACCCGCGCCCCGGAGACCCACAAAGCCTAGTTCGCCCAAAAACGATTTCACAGGATAGTGTTTTAGCTGGATCGACTCCCCTTCGGCCTCGCCTTGGGGGAGCCCCTTAGCTTTGGCCTGCCCTATCCTTTTTAGGACGGGGTTTAACAGGCGAGGATGGACCCCGATCAGAACAGCCATTAGCACCCCTAACCGAAGGAGCCAAAAATCCCAGCTACTCACCGATGCGAGCGCCAAAGCAGCGGCAGCCATCAGCAAAGGCTCCATCACCACACTGAGGATGGCCACCCCCGTTGAGGCCCCTGCGTTTTGCACCGCGCGCACCCGACCGTAGAAATGCCAGACGTTGCCCGGTAAATATTTGGCGAGATTGGTGCGCAGATAAACTTGGATGCCCCAAAGGCCACTGAGTGGCTGATTGAAAGTTTGCAAAATCCAATGCCAGACCCAGCCAGACCATATGTGAGCAAGTAAGGTTAGCCCCAGTGCGATCGCAAAACAGGCCCAACTGGCTGCCGTCACTCGAATCGCCGCCACCTCTTGCCAGTGATCTTTAAGGGCCTTAATCACAAAAAAGCAGGTGCCACCCACGATCACCCAGCGCAGATAGGGTTTTACTCGTTTAATCAGTGGCTTGATCGGCATTAGCTTTAAAGCATGGCTCGACTAGCATCAACCCAGCAGGGGTTTCGCCATAAAAAAGCCAGCAATAGATTTGGCGTCAATAGGCTCACCATTGGCAATGGCCTGTTCAAAATTTTGGGGTGAGAGCAGCACAACCTCTAGATCTTCGTCTTCGTCAAGTTCGGGCGGGGTGTCTAATTTCTCAAGGCCTGTAGCGAGAAAGGTATAGATAATCTCATCAGAATAGCCTGGAGCCAGGGGAAATTTACCGACGGTTTGCCAGGTTTTCGCGGTATACCCCGTCTCTTCTTCGATTTCGCGCTGAATTGTGCTGAGGGGCTCCTCACCCACCTCAATGGTGCCCGCCGGAAACTCCAGCAGCCGACCGCTGACAGCAAATCGATACTGGCGCACCAGGACCAGCTGACCGTCTGGGGTCACCGGTATCGCAACGGCCCCACCCGGATGGCGGATACATTCCCAGTCTCCTGTAGCCCCGTTGGGCAAGCGTAGGTGATTGACCTCAAAGCTAAACTTGCGACCTGTGAATAAAAGACGCTGCTTAATCAGCTGGGGCGGCTCTTGTCCGAATGTCATAGAAATACCCTGAGGAGTGTAGGAAATCCCTATTAGATTACTACAGGCTAGGAGGGGGCAGGGGAGCAGGGGCGGCAGTGGGAGAGGAGAATTCTAGTTCTAAAGTTTGAATTTTGAATTCTAAATTTTGTAGACGCTTATGCAGCTTCCCTCAGGGTGTGTTGAGCTAAGGTCGCTCGGTACAAACTTAAAACTCAGAGCTCAAAATTCAAAACTTCTTGACCCACCCCCCCACTCCCTTTAGAGTCCGTAACCCTGACAATTGCCAACAAAATCTAAGTTTTTTTGACATTTTGCTCAATTCTGAGGATCATGGGCGAAATCAAATGATCGCAATTGAACCTCATCATTTATACTTGTCGGCTGCGG
>JBCDDJ010000354.1:0-7059 GCA_039180385.1 Cyanobacteria bacterium P01_G01_bin.38
CACCGCAGACAGCACGATAATACTGCCGTTGATAGCGATCCCAATCAAGCCCATTGCACCGACGATAGCCATGAAACCAAGCAAAGACCCAAACGCCCAGAGCGAAAACAGCGCCATCCCAACAGAGCCAACCCCTACCATCGCAACAATAGCCGCCGAACGAAAGCTCTGCAATGAGAGGACTAACGCTGTTGCCATCGCAATGAGTAATAATCCAAGCGGGTCTAGTAAGTCACCAGTGGCATCGCTACTTTCTGCCTGTTCACCCCCAATTTCAGTGTAGTAGCCAGGCGGTAATTCGAATCCTTGCGCTTCCATTGCTGCCTGAAAATCTGCAAGTACTTTGGAGGGTAGAACGCCTGCTGAGATGAATCCCTGCACGGTATTGACCCGCTGTTCATTACGATGCGCAATCTGAGAAAGCTGAGGTACAATTTTGAATTCTCCAAGCGCAGAAACCGTTCGGAAATCATTGTTTCTATCTTGACCCGCCTGTTGAGGCTGTAAATTGAGTGCTTCAATTTGAGAGAGGTCACCGCGATCGCCATCTCCAATCTGCACACGTACGGGCAAGTTCTCGGTCGATTCGAGAATAGAGCCCCCTACCGCACCTTCTAGCGTCGCTTGCAATTGCTGGGCAATGTCCGCATTAGAAACACCTGCTAGCTGTGCCTGTTCTTCATCGACTGCTAATGCTAGTTTGGGGACTGTGGCCGTTAGGTCGTCTCGAACATGAACCACATCGGGCACCGTTGTCAAAATTTCTCTTGCCTCTGCCCCTAATGCCCTTAACACTTCGATATTAGGCCCGTATATTCTTAGCTCTACAGGCGCGTCAAAAGGTGGACCTTGCTCTAGCTGTCTTACGAGCACCCGCGCGTCAGGAAGTGCCACATTAAGATCTGCTTGAATCTCTCGAATGAGGGATGTAACCCTGTCTGAAGACTTCAGCTGGACTAGCGCCTGTGCGTAGTAGGGTGAATTCTCTCTGGTAGAACTGATGTTGTAGTAAAACTTGGGTGCACTCTCACCAATGAACCAGTGGACTTCTGTAACTTGGTCATAGTCTAGAAGTAAGTCACGAGCAAGCATGACCTGTCTAGTGGAGTTTGCGATCGCAGTTTCTTGAGAAAACTCAACCTCTATCTGAAACTGATCGCGGTCTAGAGAAGGGAAAAATTGAGTGTCTAAGCTGCCTGCCTTGATAAAGCCTACAGCAGGCACCACCATCGTCAAAACAATAGCAAATATAGGTTTTGCCATCGTCTTCCTTAGCGTCCATCGATAGACTTTGCCTAGTCGTTGAGAACTCCAACCGTCGTTCCACCAGGCACCTGGCTTCATCAATAAGCGAAACAGCCGCTGGAAGATAGTTGGAGAATCCTGCCGTTTCACCTTCTCAATGTCCGCCTCGGTTCCCCCTAGGATTTTGCCTGTTATTGCCGAAACGACCGTCAGAGAAAGTGCAAGTGACGAACCAATTGAAAGAATGACTGTCAGTGCGATAGAGCCAACAAATTCTCCTGCCCCTCCTGGCAAGAGCGCAATCGGCAGGAAGGACATTATTGTTGTTAGTGTAGAAGCAAACAGCGGCCCCTGAAGATAGTTCACTGTATCAACGACCGCCTTTTCAGGCTCAATGCCGTGCGCAAGCTCCACTTGGATTTCATCAACCGCGACTACTGCGTTATCGATCAGCAGGCCCAATGCAATAATCAGTCCAGCCACAGATATTTGGTGAATTGGAATACCCAGCAGACTCATCAATCCAAGTACAGCACAAACGCTCAACGGCAATGCCGCACCCACGATTAGTGAACAACGCCACCCCATTGTAATAAACGTAACTACAACGACCAGAGCGGCCCCGAATAGTAAGTTAGAAATCAGCGTTCCTAGCCGAGCATCCACATACTCACTCTGATTCAGAAGAATAGTTAGAGAAAGACCTGTCGGTAGCTGGCTGCGAAACGCTTCTATTTGCTGAAGGGTACTTTCGGCCCACTGATCAATCCGTTGCCCAGAGCTCATCAAAATCCCGTAGGCTACTGCCGGTTTACCGTTGACGAACGATAGATCGCTCGAAGGCTCTCTGACGCCACGGTTGACCTTAGCAACATCGCCTAACCGCGTAAACTGTCCATTCGCTGAGCGGATCGGAATCTGCTGAATTTGTTCTAAAGAACTTAATTCGCTATCGATCTCAATTGCTAAGTTTTCGTTTGGATTACGAAGCTGTCCGGCGGTCACTTTTGCGTCACTCTGACTAACTTGCTGGGCTAGTTGCTGAGCGTTGAGGCCGACAGCCGATAGATCTGCTGCATTTATTTCTACCGTGATCTCTTCGTCTGGGATGCCAAACTCTTCGACCTCCTCAGTCCCGTTCACACCTCGCATCTGGATCTCAAACTCTTCTCCAAAGCGCCGTAATATGGCGTAATTGGGCTCGCTATCTTGATCCCAAGTAATGGCCGTAATCATTGCATAGGCCCTAGTCTCCGTTGTTTCGAGCTCGGGTTTGAAGGCTCCTGGCGGAAATAGAACATTGGCATCGTCTAGCTTGTCTCGGACCCGAGACCAAACGGGTTCTGCATTTTCAACCGAGTCTTGTAACTCGATAGCTACAGCGGAAAATCCGACCCTTGAGGTTGACGAGATGGTTTCTACTTCCTCGATCTCAGAGACTTCTGACTCGATGACTTCAGTAACTAATGCTTCTACTCGCTCAGCGCTAGCGCCAGGAAATACTGTGTTGACTACGGCAACTCGGGCCACCTGGGTAGGATCTTCTTGTCTTGGTAAGGACTGGAAAGAGGAATATCCCCATGCCAATAAGATCACAATCGTCAAGATTAGAAGTCGGACATTACGAAAAAAGGGACGTACCATAGAAGTTTCGGTTGGGCTTATGGTTATTGCTTTTCATGAGTAAAAGGAACCCAAAAACTAGAAGGGTTATTCAGAGACAACCGTTACGACTCTTTGCCTTGGCACCAAACGATGGACGCCACTGGTCACCACTTGATCTCCAGGCTGTAAGGTGCCTCTGACTAAAACACGGGTGCTGGTATCCGAACCGCTACCAGTCGTTTCTTGTTGAATGATTTCGACAGAGCGTTGTTCAACCACAAAAGAGCTATCTCGTGCCGAGGTTCTATTATCCGTGTTAGATTCTTCAAAGGAATCTCTCTCTGCTGCTAAACCTTGATATTCATCGGCAGGCACGACAACGTAGCAAGTCCATAGCCCGCGAATACCCTGAGTCAAAGCGCCTCTCGGCAGCCAAAAGCCATCAGCCTGAATGGTTTCTTCTATGGTCAGGCGTGCTGTTTGCCCTGGCTCAATCTCTCCAATTGCAGTCGAATCTAGCTCCAACACGATAGTCTGAGTCCGCGTACTCTGATCAACCTCCGGTAAAATTGCGGTAACTTCAGCAGCGTATGGTTGATTGTTTAACCGAATTGTCTCTGAGCTGCCGAGCTGAATTTGGTTGACGACATCAGACGGTACTCCAATACGCGCTTCTAGTACAGCAGATTCTACCAGTTCAATCACAGATTGTCCTATCCCGACGACTGTCCCTTCATCGGCTTTTCGCTTAGCGACTATCGCATCATATGGAGCAGTAATCGTACTCTTAGAAATATTGACGTCGATGTCTTCTAGCTGAGCATCTAGCTGATTAACGACAGCGCTCTGAGCCTGTAGCTGCTCAGAGCGAGTACCGTTCAATAGTTCTTCTAAGCGACTGCGAGCCTGGTCAAGCTTAGCCTGCAAAGAATTAGCCCCAAACGAAAACTCGTCGAGCTGTTCCCGAGAGATCGCACCCTCTGCGTAAAGATTTTCTCGTCGCCGTTCCTGCGTTTCTTGCAAAATCAGCTGCTGCTCTAAGTCTCGGACTTCGGCCTCAGCTGCTGCAATATCTTCTACCCTAGGGCCGTTTTGCAGCTCGGTCAAGCGAGCGACGGCCTGAGCTTTTTGCGCTTCGACCTGAAGCCGTTGAGTTTCTAGATTGCGAATGTCTAGTCTTGCTACAGCTTCGCCTGCGTTTACGCTTTGTCCCTCATCCACTTCGACTTGAACCAGTTCACCCCCACGTTCAAAACCCAGTTCACTACTGCGAAGAGCCGAAATCTCACCCGTATATGTTCGCGGTACCTGGTACGACGAGACTCTCTCCGCTGCTATCGTTTCTACAGGGATCGCCGTACTTTGTTCGACTGATGGATCAGGAGATGTACTAACAATCGCCTGATAACCCGCAATGCCACCTACCCCTATGAAGAGTCCAGTAGCACCTAAAAGCGTGTATTGAATCCAGCGTGGCTGACGCTTAAAGGACTTTAACCATTGCTTCGACCCTGAAACCGAATCCACAGACGTAGATTCGATCGGAAACAAATTTGGATTATGCAGAGGTTCAGAGTTCATAGGAGTATCGACTTGTCCAAACTGTGAGCTGTAATAAGTTAATCAATCGATTGACTTATTTATTAGAACCCATCTGCACAAAAAATGCAACCCTTATTTGGAGATCATCAAATACTGAGCTGCAAAGATTGAGGAATAAGCCTCATACTGCCGTGCTTATCTCCCTCTAAAGAGGTAGTCGTTGCTGAATCTATATTGTGAGTCTGCATTGTGAGTCTGCGCGGGGGTACATCCCAGAACTTCTGGCAGTGAATCCACGGACGCCTTGACGTCTTCGTCAGATGAGACTTACCGAAGCCCCTGAACCCTTGTTGTCCGATCAGCTCGAACACCACCCATATTGCTACCAAAATCTCATGTTTGGATTGCTTTCGCTGTTAACCAAGACGCACTTGTATAATGGCTTCTATAGGCTAAGTAGAGGCTATTGCTTATCAATGAGGTAGGTAATCTGGTTCTATGTTAGGCTTTTGTTCGTTTCTATATACCAATGTAACCATCGTGAATAAAAACAACTCTCTTCATTCCAGTAGCCAGCGAAGGGGAGAGGAAGCTCGTCAACGCCTGATAGAAGCTGGCATCGAGATTTTTGGCACGCATGGCTATGAATCGGCTAGTACGCGTAGTATCGTCGAAAAAGCGGGCGTAAACTTGGGAGCTATTCCCTATTACTTCGATAATAAAAAAGGGTTGTATCGTGCTGTCGCAAAGCACATCGCTACTCATCTCAATGACCCTATGATAGATACTGCAATTGCGCAAATCGACCATAAAGTAAAGACCTCATCGCTATCAACAGAGCAAGCATTAGAGCTCATGCATGAGCTGTTCGATGCTTTTATAACGACGTTACTTTCAGCAGACAGACCGGAACTGTGGACTCAATTCATTTTTCGAGAGCTAATGGAGCCTTCCTCTGTCTTTGACATTCTTAACGAAAGGGTTGTCAAAAAAACAATTAGCCCTTGTGCAGCTTTGATTGGCAAAATATTAGATCAGCCTGCAGACAGCGCAGAATGCACGGTTCGAGCGTTTTCATTATTTGGTCAGGTGCTAATTTTTCGAATGTTACGAGAGTCCACTTTGAGAAGCTTAGGTTGGAAAGCTTTTGACAGCGATCACCTCGATCTAATTCGCAATATTGTTCATCAGCAAGTTGATGACGCTTTAAGAGCACAAGTTAAGTAGACGAGCACACAGATGATTGAGCGTGGTGTTCCAGATACGACTATTGATTTTGATATAGATTTCGTCCACCCTTTATGAATCATGGGTGGACTTGAGATACGGGCGGTACGCTTGTCTAGTTCTGGGCTGTAAGGTTTGGAAATGCCTCCCCCTGAAGGGGGCTGAGGAAGTCATGGGATGCGGGTAGGTGCGACCGATAATGCTTCAGGCCGCCCTGAGATCGCACAAGGGATCGCTTTGATTGCAACGGAACCCCAAGAACAGTTCCCAAAAACAGCATTGAGAAATGACCGCAGGCCACCTAGGGGGTATCGCTCCAAATAATCCAGACCAGGCGGGCCACCAGCCAAGTCAACAAGACATAAACCGCGATCGCAATCAGCGCACTAATATCAAACGTGTGGTTAGGGTCAAATACAGGCATTTGAAACAGCGTGGCAAAGGGAGCCACAAATAGATTAGAAAGCGCGTAAATAAATTTGGCAAACAGATTTTCTGGATTCGCGCCCGTCAGGCGTAAGATAAATCGCAGCAATAGCAAAATTTCTAGCGCCCCGGCCAGGTAGTAAATAAAACTGATCACCTTTCTAAGCGTCGTATTGTGCTGAACAGCAGCAGTACGACGGTTTTGGGCGCGTAGTCGGTCTATTTCTGACTGTCTAGGGTCGGGGCCGGTCATAGTAAATTAGCCAATATCGATGTCTATTCCTATAAATCTACACCAGCTAAACTAGCGCTCTTTGACGAAAATCCGCCCAGCCCAGTTCATTCTTGCTCTGCTTCAAACCGTATTCGACCCAGTTCCTCAGGCCATAGAGGTCACCGACTTGCTTGTAGGTAATGCCCTCGACATGCGTCATCACCATCCAGGTCGACGCACTGGGTAAGGTTTCAAGGTCAGTAGTCAACTGCCAGTAACGGGTTGCCCGTTTTCTGCCGTAGATGATCTCGCGAATGTAGCGTTGGTCATCAGCCAATATCGCCCCCGTAGGCTAGACAGTTTCAGCCACAAATCAGGAAAGAGTCTCAGCCAAGATCCGCTCGCCCAGGCTATTTTCGTCGGGGAGAGGCGCTAGGGGGCAATTTCTGGCCAGACACTTATCCAAACACTTACATAGATAGCTGCCAGCAGCGCTCAAGGCGGCTAGCCAACTCCAGGCGAGGTTGAGACTCACAGGCCACCACACTCCAGAGCTGAATAGCTGCCTGGGGTGTGGTCACCTCTACCTCAAGTGGGCAATAGCTCTGACATCGGCAGGGAATGTCTAGCGCCTGAAGCCGGAAGTACACCTGCCATCGCTCGACACAGTGAACCGCAAAGAGAGAACTGGATTCTGATTGAGACGCGAATTGTGGAAACATATAGGGATAGGTCTGCAAATGGATTTAGGTCTGAAAAGAATCGTAGAAAGACTCGTTTTAGAAGCTATTCTCAAAAAG
>JBCDDJ010000355.1:0-7058 GCA_039180385.1 Cyanobacteria bacterium P01_G01_bin.38
CCCTCCTTGGGAGGGGTGCCTGAAAGGCGGGGTGGGTTTCGATCGCTAGCACTCACGGTCAACCCACCCCGTTGCCCCTCCCAGGAGGGGATTAAGTTTCGGATTTCAGACTGCATGTCTTGTTTAATCCTCGCTCCTCGCACCATCCTCCAATCAGCCATTTTTTGTCGTCGCCAGTGGCAAGGTAAACCAAAATATTGACCCCACACCCAGCCGACTCACCACGCCAATCTCGCCACCGTGGGCGGCAATAATTTCTTTGCAGAGGTAAAGGCCCAAGCCTAACCCTGGCATATAGCGCGCCCGGTTGCCCCGAGTATATAGCTCGAATAGTCTCTCGGATTGCGCAGGCGAAATCCCAACGCCATTGTCATGGAGACAGCAGAGCAGCTGGGGGCCATCTTTGAGTTTTAAGTCCCGGTGTGTCAGTTTGAGCGGTGTGTTGGCCCAAAAAGAGTCTAAGTCAGCCCTCAAAAGAGAATCTGGGTCAAGCTCGACGACGGTCGCCACCAGATTCAGATGAATATCAGGAGGATTATGTTTTAGCGCATTGTCAATCAGGTTACTTAAGACTCGCCAGAGCTGCATTTTATCTGCATCGACCCAGGGTAAATCAGGGTGGATGTGTTTGCACAAATTAACCTGATGCTGTGACAGCTTTGGTTCAATATCTGCTAAGACCGCCTCTAAAACCGTGCTGAGTTTCAACGGCTGACAGTCCAGGGTAATCCCCTGAACATCTGTGTGATAGGCCTCGACTAACGTATTGATTAAGGTCAGCTGCCGATCGCTACTCTGCAAAAGTCGCTGCATGACCGCAGTGCTGATCTGAGCGTGCTGGCCAGTGGCTTTTTTTAACGCATTTTTGATCACGAGGGTGGTCCCCATTACCGGATTACGCAAATCGTGGGAGATAGCGTGCAAAAAGATGCGCAGCTCTCGCCGTGATTCAAACTCAGACAGCCGCAGCCGCTCATAGACAAAAACACCTAAGTTACAGATGATGCAAACCCAAACCAGCTCAATCAGATCGCCTAAACTGTAAATATTAAAGATAGAATCATCGCCAAGATCAGTGATACCCAAAATGGGCATAACCACTGTGTAGTAAGTGATCGGCAATAGCTGAGAGAGTAAATGTAGCCGCCAACAGATTGGGATGAGAACAGCAAAGGCTAGAAAAACACTTGGGTTTGGCTTAATGGGAATTCCATAAAATGTCGCGATCAGCAGGGTTGCAAACCCATTGATAGCCATCGCAAATATGAAAAAGATCGCGGCTGGATGGCGCCGCCCCCACTGAGTTTTGTGAATCAACAGACAGATTAATATCAGCCCCAACACGACAAAACAGGCAATCACAGTGATGGCTCTGAACTGATCTGCCAGCCAGGGTTTTGACAAAATCTGGTCAAAATCTGACCTGAGCTTATCGATTTGAAATACGAAGAGGTAAAGCCAGTAGCTAAAAAGGATCGAGACATAGAGCAACCCGATCCAGAGTCCGACCCCCAGGCGCTGATGAAAAAAGCGCCGTCGCCAGGCCAAATATTCAGCTGATTTAGCCGGACCGTTTGAATGCCTCAGTTGAGCCCACACCTGCCTTAGCCGAGGGACTATTAAATGCGACCTGGCCCTCTTAGAGGGGTCAAATTTTGGCCTGGAGTTTGGTACGTGAGCAGCCATAGGCCTAAGGACATGACAGGTCAACCCCTACCCTACCGCGATAGTCAGGCGGTTGTGCATCCTCCAATCAGCCATTTCTCTATCGTCGATATGAGCAAGAATCTGCCACCATTGGGATATATCGTAGGTCAGTTAACCCACAGGCCCCACTCACTCACAAATCACATCATGGGAATCCATCAACAGCAGCCCTGGCATACGCTTAGCGTAGATGAGGCATTGGCCCAGTTAGAGAGTCATGCCAAACAAGGACTGTCTGCCCAACAGGTGACGCAGCGACAGGCACAGTACGGCCCCAACGCGCTCAAAAAGGTGGGGGGCCGCAGCCGCTGGCAGATTTTGATTGATCAGTTCACCAATATCATGCTGCTGATGCTGATTGCGGTGGCAATTATCTCTGCGGTGCTAGATTTTCGGGCTGGGGCGGTGCCGAAGGATGCGATCGCAATCTTTGCCATCGTGATCTTGAATGGGATACTGGGCTACCTGCAAGAAAGCCGCGCCGAAAAAGCATTAGAAGCCCTCAAAGCCCTGTCCTCACCCGATGTCACCGTAGTGCGGGACGGCAAGCCTCAAGAAATTTCGGCCAAAGACCTGGTGCCAGGGGACGTGGTGTTGCTAGAAGCGGGCGATCAAATCGCCGCCGATGGGCGCTTACTAGAGGCGGCTCAATTGCAAGTGCGCGAGTCAGCACTGACTGGGGAGGCCACGGCGGTTGCCAAGCAAGCCCAGCAAACCTTAGCCCCCAAAACAGACCTCGCCGATCGGAGCAACCTCACCTTTCAAGGAACTGAGGTGGTCAACGGACGGGGGCAGATGATGATTATCGCCACGGGTATGCAAACCGAGTTGGGTAATATTGCCGGTCTTTTGCAGTCGGTTAAAACAGAAGCCACCCCCCTGCAACAGCGCATGGGGCAGCTGGGCAACACCCTCGTATTTGGGTCACTGATACTGGTGGCACTGGTGGTCTTTGGCGGCGTTTTTGCCTTTGGGAGACAGGCCTTTGAGGAACTGCTAACGGTGTCGTTGAGTATGGCGGTGGCAGTGGTGCCCGAGGGGCTGCCCGCCGTGATTACCGTCACCCTGGCCCTGGGCACCCAGCGCATGGTGCAGCGCCATGCGCTGATCCGTCGACTGCCCGCCGTCGAGACCCTGGGCTCAGTGACGACAATTTGCTCAGATAAGACCGGCACCCTCACCCAAAACAAAATGGTGGTGAAGTCTATTCATACGCTGGATCAAGCACTGGCGGTCAATGGCGACGGAGGCTATACCCCGGACGGCCACTTTTGCCTCTTAGACTCCGCTGTAGGCCCTGCTGTAGACTCCGCTAGGGTTGACCCCCTGGCGCAAACCGCAGCGGGCCTACTCTTGCTAGACAGCCTGCTTTGCAATGACGCGGTGCTGCAAAAAGAGAACGGCGAGTGGGTGATTTTAGGCGACCCCACTGAGGGCGCGCTGATTACCCTGGCGGGCAAAGCCGGTTTGGTGCAGTCGGCCTTCCAGGGCGAACGTCGGCTCGATTTTCCCTTTTCATCTGAGCGCAAACGCATGAGCATCGTGGTAGATTGGCCCACCGATGATCAAGCCGGGCAGCTGCCCTGGCGTCACCTCTTTATCCAGGGAGACCCCACCCCCTTCGTGGTCTTTGCCAAAGGGTCCCCGGAGCTTTTGCTAGATCAGTGCGATCGCACCCTAGCGGCCTCAGATATCAAGCCCCTCACTTCACCCTTAAAGGCTCAGATTAAACACACTAACGAGCAGTTAGCCAGCAAAGGGAAGCGCGTGCTTGGGTTTGCCTATAAACCCCTGGCCGCCCTGCCCGCCGATACTGGGCTCGCCGATACTGGGCCCGCCGATACCGGACCCACCGATATCAACGAGCCGACCCCTCCTGAGATAAACCAGGTAGAGTCTCAGTTAATTTGGCTCGGGATGGTGGGGATGATCGACGCCCCCCGCCCCGAGGTCAAAAACGCCGTCAAACGCTGTCAGGCCGCTGGTATTCGCCCCGCCATGATCACCGGTGACCACCAGCTTACTGCCCAGGCCCTGGCCGAAGATTTAGGGATTTCGCGATTACAGCAAAGCACCCTGACGGGCCGTGAGCTGGAGGTGATGAGCCAAACCGAGCTAGAAGCCGCTGTCCTCAATGTCAGCGTCTATGCCCGGGTCTCCCCCGAGCATAAGCTGCGCATCGTCCAGGCCTTACAAAGCCAGGACCAGATTGTCGCCATGACCGGCGACGGCGTGAATGACGCCCCTGCCCTCAAACAGGCCGAAATCGGGATCGCCATGGGCATCACCGGCACCGATGTGAGCAAAGAAGCCAGCGACATGGTACTGCTCGACGATAATTTTGCCTCCATTGTCGCCGCCGCCGAAGAAGGGCGCGTGGTCTATAGCAACATCCGCCGATTTGTAAAATACATCCTCGGCTCTAATATCGGTGAAGTCCTGACCATTGCCCTATCGCCCATCCTGCTGCCGATTTTAGATGTGCCCCTGACCCCCCTCCAGATTTTGTGGATGAATCTGGTCACCGACGGCTTCCCAGCCCTGGCCCTGGCGGTGGAACCCGCCGAACCCAATGTCATGGATCGCCCCCCTCACCATCCCAAGGAAAGTATCTTCGCCCGTGGACTGGGGTTTTATATGGTCCGCGTGGGCATAATTTTTTCTATTATCACCGTCACCCTGATGGTCTGGGCGTACCACTATACCCACACCGACGGCTACCCCGGCGACCCCGAAACCTGGAAAACCATGGTCTTTACCATGCTCTGTTTGGCCCAGATGGGGCACGCGATTTCGGTGCGATCGCACAACCGCCTGGCGATTGAGCTAAATCCGTTTTCAAATCCCTTTGTCTTGGCCGCGGTGATCATCACCACCGCCTTGCAGCTGATGTTAATCTACGTCGAGCCATTACGACAGTTTTTTGGTACAAATATATTATCGGCCCAGGAGCTTGCAGTCTGTTTTGGCTTTAGTACGTTACTGTTTGTGTGGGTCGAGTTAGAAAAAATATTTGTGCGGTGGGTGCTCAAAAAGCAAAGGGTTGATTGATTTTGGGGAATGGGGAATGGGGAATGGGGAATAGGAATGGGTAACGGGGAATGTTGGTAGGGGCGTCACGGCGTGCGCCCAATGCAGGACAATAAATGCCCAATGCACGACAATAGATAAAGCACAATGGATAAAAAGCCAATGCCAGTGCAAGAACGCAAACAGAAATCACCTACTGCAAAGCGTCAGCCGAGACCTCAGCCGCGAAGGTTTTCGCCGTTTGGGTTGATGCGCAACCTAACTGCGTCAGTGGCCGGGGGGGCCCTTTTAATCGGGGCCTTCGGGGGATATGCCTTTTGGCGCTCGGGACCACGCTTTTTAGAGGGGCTAAAAATGATGGTCACGCCGTCGCCCCCCCAAGAAACCGTCGATGCCCGGACTGTGGTGGTCCAGCAAATTGCCGATGCCAGCGAGTTGACCACCGCCATTTTTTCGATGGAAGTGGTGGTCCCCACGGCTAGCGATCGCACCTTTGGCGGCTATACCATTGGCAAAACCAATTTGCTCTACATTGCCTATGGCGAAGTCCGCGCTGGGCTAGACCTCAGCGAAATCTCTATCACCGATGTGACCGTTTCCGAGCCGTCCTCTTCCGAGCCGTCCTCAACTCCGACGGACCCAGCCGCCCCCCGGCAAGTCACCCTCACCCTGCCCGCCCCTCGGATTTTAGACAGCAACCTTGATTTAAACCAATCACGGGTATACGACTACGATCGCGGCCTATTGGGTCTCGGTCCCGATCGCGCGCCCCAGCTCCAAAGCCTGGCCCAAACTACCGCCCTCAACAAGATAGAACAGGCCGCCTGTGAGCAAGGCATCCTCAATCATGCCAATGAGCGGGCCGAGCTGGTCGTCAGCCAGCTGGTTCAAAATCTTGACTACAGCCAGGTCACTGTCAAAACCCAGCTGCCCGTTACCTGTGGCAGCAGCGACATGCTGGCAGGTCCCGAAGAACCACCCCCTAGCCAGCAGACAGCTCCGGAACAATAATGCTGTCAGCTATGCCCCTTGGTTGACTAGCAAATCTTTTGACTGGGCGGTTGTAGATACTTCACGTCTTCCAGTCGCTAGCCGAAACAACCTAAATCGTAGGTTAGGGAATCGGCCAGGATTTCGGATAAAAAAAGCCCTGGAATATCTCCAGGGCTTGATGTTTGATTAAAAGCCAAGTTAAGTAGTATACTTCGGTGCGATTTCTTAGAAAAAATTTTCTTCATCCTCGAAGAGGATCGCACACAGCAGGTTTGGCAAGGATTTTTGAAATCTTTTCTCCTCATACAGTAATGACTGCATAAAGAGAAAAGAGTTTCAAGAAATGGCTACATTGCTGGACTTTCAACAGCGTCGTCGGGTTCAGCAACATTCTCAACGGTTGCTTCGTCAACAGCCGTTTCTTCCACAGCCGAGGAGACTGGCTCAACCGGTTCCGACTCAACCACCTCTTCGCCCTCTGACTCAATCAGAGCCGCGAGATCGGGGGGCAAAATCACCTGATCGATGACATGGATAATGCCATTGCTGGCTTCTACATCCGCTAACAAGACATTCGCCTCGTTGACCTGAATCAGGCTATCTACGGTAGAGACGGTAATATCACTCCCTTCAGCGGTGGTGATTTCACCCTCTGACAGTTCTTCGGAGAGCACCGTATCGGCCACTACGTGATAAGACAACACCTTCACCAGGGTGTCCTTGTTCTCAGGCAACAGCAAGGACTCAAGCATACCTTCGGGCAGAGCCTCAAATGCCTCGTCAGTCGGGGCAAACACCGTGAAAGGCCCTTCGCCAGAGAGTAGCTCCGACAGCTCAGCCGCCTCTAGAGCAGCAGTCAGCAGCTCAAAATATTCGCTGCTGCCAGCCAATTCAACAACTGTCATAGTTGTTGTATCAACAGCGGTCGGGTCTGTCGTCTCGTCTGCCGCAGCGGGATCCTCCGCAGGTGCGGTCGGGTCTGTCGCTTCGATCTCGTCCGCAGGTGCGGTCGGATCCGTTGCTTCGATCTCATCCTCAGGGACGGTTGGATCCGTCGCCTCGATCTCATCAACGGGCGCGGTCGGGTCTGTCGCCTCGATCTCATCAACGGGCGCGGTTGGATCCGTCGCCTCAAGCTCATCAACGGGCGCGGTTGGATCCGTCGCCTCAAGCTCATCGACGGGGGTCATGGGCTCTTCTACGACCTCTGCCCCATCGGCGGGCTCCATGGCCTCGGTGTCCATATCATCGACGGCAGGTGTCACCTCTTCAGCGGTTTCAAGCGTTTCAACAGGAGCGGACTCCATCGCTTCAGGTTTTGCTTCGTC
>JBCDDJ010000356.1:0-7038 GCA_039180385.1 Cyanobacteria bacterium P01_G01_bin.38
CAAAATGCCGTCAAAGGGAGCCGGTAGAATGTGAGTCACTCCTTCAAAGAGATCAACCACAGGGCTGGTTACCGTCTTCACCACATTCAGGTTTTTCATGCTCATTGAGCCGCCCCCAACCAGCGCATTCGCTAGAAACAGGCCCATCCTTTCAAGCGGGTGAAACAGAATCTCGAGGGGTAAAAAGATAATGACGCTGAGCAGATTAAAAAAGTCATGTACCGTGGCAGCGGCAAACGCTTTTCTAAACTCGGTCTTGTCTGTGACGTGGCCCAGACTAACCAGGGTGTTGGTAATCGTCGTGCCAATATTAGCCCCCATCACCATAGGGATGGCGGTGGCGACGGGCAACCCGCCTGCGACCAAACCGACAATAATTGAGGTGACTGTACTTGATGACTGAATCAAGGCTGTGGCAACTGTGCCTACAATCAGACCCATAAAGGGGTTTGTAGCAAAGGCGAACAATTCTTCGGCTCGCTCCCCTGTGGCAGACTTAAAGCCTGCGCCAATCATCCCAACCGCAACAATCAGCAGATAGACTAGGAAGACAACCCCAAGCCACTGTAGGGCTGAATTTTTTTGATTCTTTTTTCGAGTTTGAGTTTGGTCCGCAACTTGACTCATCGCCTAACGCTCCAATGGGCAGGAATTCGCACATATCCGATAGAAAACTAGTAAAAATACGTGAATTCCCGGTTATGTAAAGATTAAGTCTTGTATAAATTAATCTTTCTCCATGCTTGGCAAGGGGATAGCTGCTATGGGGCTAGTTGATGCTGCATAGTCTTTCTGAAAAAGGCATAATTTGGGCAGCCTTTCGCAGATGGTACGGCTTTTATGCGACTGACTGTTTTACTGCAAAGCGTCCTGGTGCTCGCCTTTGGGAGTGCTGTTGCCCCCTGTGCGCTAGCCGCAGACATGCTCTTTGATCGAGGACTTCCCGCAGAGAATCTCAACATCGAACCTGATCCAGAGCGCAGTAATATCCGCTGGCGGGGTGATTTTGAGAATGGCAGCTTTTATGGTGACGACTTTATCATTGGCAGCCTGGGAGAGCGCTACGTCATCAACCACATTCGCACCTGGGCAGTGCTGGGCTACAGCGACTATGGGCCGAGTCACCCAGAGCAGGTGGGTGACTGGTTTAGTCAGGTCAGGTTACTGGGAGGCGTTCCGTCAGATGCTCAGCTGCCTTTACTTACATCGGGTACGCTTACCTCCGGCAGTAGCACAACCAGTAATAGCGATATCGTCATCACACAGGTCTCTTATCCAGACGCTGAAGGGTCTAACTATTTCAACTTTGGTCCAACTATCCCCATCTGGCAGATTGATTTTTACAACCTGGATTGGGTTATAGAAGGGGGGACTCGATACAACTTTTCAGTCCAAGGGACAGGACGATCTTTCTCAGAAGACTATCCACACCATGCCTGGTTTAACCATGCCTCTAACGCGGCAATTAGCGGTACGCCTCAGCAAGCCACCGATGACCTGATGCTCGTGTTTAGCGACATAGGCGGCTTTCTTTACGTCGCCAGTGGGGAAGATGACTGGAATAAGCCCACGGACCTGAATATTCAAATTTTTGGGGATGCTATCGAAGGGGGTGAGCCCGTCTTGACCATCCCACCTGACACAGCGCTGGTCGAAGTTGTTCATCAGCTCAACGATGCTGGCTTTTTGACCGGTAGGGCCTATCGTCGGGCATTGCTAGAAGTCGAACACGGTGGTATTGAATTGCGATCGCAACTTCTCGATCAGCTCTGGCGGCAATCGGTTCCTGAATCGGACGAAGCTACGGTTCATTGTGCCTATGCCTTCTTAATTTCTGAAGAAGAGCTAGAAGAACTGAGTGAAGCGGAAATAGACGCCCTGATGGCAGCGCAGCAAGATGCCCAGCTTGAAGCGCTCAGAGAGCTAGAAGAAGAGGGCTGCGCTGTTCCTGAGTTAGCAACTCAGATAGAGATGCAAAAAATCTTAGACAACCTCAACGTAACGGGGGTGCTTAGTGAGCAGTTATACGTACAACTGCAAGATTTTGTAAACAGTCGAACATTATTTGAGGCATCAGAACTCTACAGCAGAGCTGCGGATGAAATGCGGTTTGAAGAAGCGCTTGCCCCTGAGTTAGTCAAACCCGAGCTAGCCAAGTGGCGTGAAGTCGGTATTCTCTCCGATGAAAGCCATGCCTCACTGGTACAGGCCCTTGAGAACTCCGAATTTAAACACCCCGTTGAATTTTTGCGCCATATCGAAGCGGGTTTACTGCTCGATATGGAAACGGTCTCACCGGAACCAGAGGTTTACTACGCAGAGGCTTACCAGGCGATTGCCGAGATGTTGGTCCAATCAGGAGCCTTGAGCGTTGAGCCTGGGTCGGTGGAGCTTGAATTTGTGGTGTCTGAGGACTATGTCCTAAGCGTGGAACAGTTTGAGACCTACTACGCTGAAGAGTACTTTGCCGAACATCCTGACGCAGAGTTCAATGAGTTGGACATCTCCCAAATTCCTAAAACCTACGACGCAATTTTTTCAGCATCGGTGGATGGCCAGACCTATCAGCAATCAAGCTACCATGGCACCCTAGACTCCGGACTGGGCATATTCTCCAGAGTAGAACTGCATGGGTTAATTCGCCTATTCAACAAAATTTTGCACAATCAAGGTTCACCTTACTATCTCTATACGGCTGAACGCTTTCACAACACCTACGACTATGATCGTAATCGCTATCAGTTGGGTCTCATAGTCTTGACTCAGGAGCAAGCTGATGTCTACTTTGGCGGAAATTTTTATCCAGAGTATGAATTGCCCCTAACCCGCGATCGCATTGAAACAATCATGACGATATTCAAGGAAATTGGCCTTTTAGATCATCTGAGCGAAAGTGACTTTGCCGAAGCCAAAATCCGCATTACTCGCGGTTACATCACAGAGCCATATCAGCTTCTAGCGGCGCTAGGTGATGTGGCGTTCTTGCAATATGGTGGGGTAGTGGCTGAGCGGGAAGCTCCCTATGCATCTTTTATTCAGCAGATGGCTGAAATTGCCCAAGGGCAATTTCAGCCCACCAATATCGAGGAAAGTTTTGACTGGGTGCAGGAGACGGGCAGCGTTGCATTTATGCTCAACGGCAATCGGTACAGCATAGACCTTGAGACCAACGATGGTTGGCTAGACCCCCAGTTTTTTGAATTTATTGAGCAAGTCGCTGCAACAGAAGTGCCCCAGGGGCAATTTTATCCAGTGTCTGATGAATATGACAGCGAGGGCTATATCTTTTTGACTACAGCGCAGGTTGAGGCGTTGCGATCGCAAAACCTCATTACTCTTCCCGATGAAGACAACTAGTATGATTAATGAATTGGAACAATAGGGCAACCAATGCTTTATTGGCTTTATCGCACTTATTTATCTACTCCGATACTGCATAAAATCGTTCATCTTGTGCGTCTTATCAGGACAATGCGTCGAGTAAAATTCGAGTGAGGGTGTCTAGACGATCGGGTAGCACATATCGCTGAGTATCCTGCACGATTTGCTTCTTCGCCCGATGCACAGCTGTCCAAATTGCCACACATCGCCTGTAGTGACTGCTCCCAGCAAAAGCGACTGTCCACTATCTGACCACTGATCCAAGGCAATTAGCTCAGCAGCGAGTTGGGTAAAGCCTCTCCCTAAATCGGCATTTTTTGCCTCAATCACGATCACCTGTGATTCGCGGTAGAGAAAATAATCAAGCGTGCCTTTGAGCTGATCGGTGACGTTCAGCGGATATTCAATCCTGAGCTGGGCGTGGGCAATCTCAGCGACCTCCATCAGCACAGGCGCAATCAACGTTTCGCGGCGGGCTGCTTCGCTAGTCAGACTAACGTAGGTGAGCCGCTGCTCTAACTTTGCCTGTAGTGTGGAAAGTTGCTCAAGAGACTGCTGTGATTCGGACAAAGAGAGCCGTTTACGGGTTAGCTGATAGCCTAGCTCAGCCAGAATGTCTTCTGGCTCGTAGGGCATCTCAAAATAGCTGCGATAGGTGTAATTTTGCCCTGACTTGAGAATTGAAACCTTACTCATAGGGGGGCCTGAGTGCAATCTCTAATTCCAGGATAACGCTATCCTCTAATTCGACAGCAACTATACTGAAAGCCCTATAAAACATGGCTTCACAAAAGCACATACTTAATAGGGCTTTGGGGATACAGGATTGATAGAAGGATGCCGGGGCCCTCATGGCCTAGACTCAGAGATTCACTGAGTCATAACTGAACCAAACCAACCTCAGCGTAGGTTGCCTGGATTTTAGAACACTTATTGGAAGGCCAGATCGCGAATCAGGGGGGTTCTAGTTGCGATGTAATTCCCCATGGCACTTTGTTCTTCACGGCTGAGAGGAACTCGATTTTCGATGCTGTTGATCAAGTGGGTGCTGAGCGCCTTATCATCAAAGCGGGTCAGTAAGTGAGAGGGGGTTTCGCTCACAGCCACCCAAAGCATATGGAGTAGTTGAGAATTCACTTGTTTGCCTCTACTAAACAAACGGTTGGGCAAAGCAGCTTTTTAAATTTAACATTCTTTTTATATTTCCGCTTATGTCACGTTAACCTGCGGCTTTGGAATTTGCAAGTCACCCTTGATACTCCGTAATATCTATTGGGTTGTGACCTGCATAATTTTTCCCTTCTCAGTCTAGACACTCTACTTTCAAATGGGAGTATAGTCGTGAAACTTAACACGCTCTAATCATGGGAACGACATGGGGTTCGATGTTTTATCACTTTTATATGGGGCCATTGGTCTAGATACGCTGTGGCGGCTGAAGGGTCAGTGGCAGAGCTTTTGGGACAATCAGGTCACGCGGCAAGATCGATTCTTGGCCCAGCGGGTGGCGGCCTTTTTGCTGATCCCAATAGGTGTATTTTTTCATGAACTGGGGCATGCGATCGCAGTCTGGCAGGTCGGCGGGCGGCTGATCGACTTTCAATGGCGGATTGCCTGGGGATATGTAACTTCTGTGGGTGACTATACACCCCTTGAAGACTGGTGGATCGCCCTGAGCGGCAATTTAGTATCAATTGCCCTGGGTTTACTGGCAATTCCTTTAATCAAGTGGGTCAAAAAGCCGATTTACAAAGAAATCCTGACCACCTTTGCCGCAGCGCAGCTGGTTTATTCGGCGGTGTTTTATCCCATTTATTCGTTTACATCGCTACAAATAGTGGGGGATTGGGTGACGATTTATGATTTTTCGGTGTCGCCCTACGCGCAGCTCACGGCGGTTGCCCATGGGCTACTACTGGTCGGGCTTTGGTATGCCCTCAAGGTTAAACAAATGTTTGCCCTGCCGCCTTTAACCCCCAGAGCCAATGCGCCCTCTGTTTCTGGTGAGCAGTCATCCGCAGCCAAAACGTCTGACAATAAAGCGGTCACAGATGAAATGTTGCTCCCTGAGAAATCTGCGGAGTCTATCTCTGAAGAATCTGCAACTGAGGAGCCCGCCCCCGAAGGATAGCTGATTCTGGTTGGGCAGCCGATCAGCTTCAAATGCTCCTCTTCAAATGCTCCTCAATCGACTGTAACGCCCAGTGGGAGCGAGCCTGAACCGCAAGGGTGTCATCTTGGGCCACCAGGGTCTGTAGGTGGTTATGAATGGTTGCTAATGGCTCTGTGTTCGATGGCGCTGTATCCGGAGTGGGCTCTAGGGCGGTGGCGAGGGCTTGCAGCCCGACAATGGCCGCATAGCGCACCACCCATTCTTCGTCCTGGATAGCTTTAAGAAGGGCAGTTTGCGATCGCAGCTGTCTCGACCGACGGTCTGCCTGGGGGATGTCTTGCCAACGAATGGTACCTAGCCCTCGGGCCGCCGCCCGTCGAACGCTCATGGCAAAATCTGTGACGGCTGCCTGGATCAGCAGCTCTTGCCCTCGGGGGTCGCCAATGCCTGCCAACGCGCGCACCGCCCAGGCCCGTGCGCCATAGTTATACCCATCTAGCTGCTCAAGCAGGGGCGTGGCGGCTGGCATGCCAATTTTGATCAGCCCGTCAACAGCCGCCACCGCCGCCCCTGGGTTGTTAAACCCAAGCACCTCAATCAAGGTGGGAATGGCCCGCTCATCTTGAAGCTCAGAAAGCGCCTCAACGGCATCAATCAGGGCCTGGGCTGAGTCAGCGGTATCGACCGCCTGCAGAGCTAAGACAAGAAAATCTGGCATATCTGGGCTGGGGCAAAGCGGCGTCTGCATCGTTTATAGCAAGCCATCCATTAGTTGCATAATGTCTTGGGTCGTTTTAGAGAGCGCCAACTCGGTTGCACCGATGGGTGCTTGCCCCGTTTCAAACGGCCCGATTTCAAGCTTGAGCTGGTGCTCAAGAATACCTCTGAGGGAAATCAGCTTCATGCTGTTTTCGGCCAGGGTATTTGCGATCGCATCCGCCGCCGGGACGTAACCCACCGCGCCCAGGTCCATCAAGGCCGAGCGACGCAGCTGTAGTTCGTCACCCTGCAAAATCTTGACTAGCTTCTCAGCATAGTAAGCCTGCCCCGTAAACTGATACATCGCCCGCGCTGCCGCATTGCGGACCTGCGGCGTGTCGTGGTTTAAGAAGGGCTCAACGGTAGGGACCAAGCAAGCATCGCCCAGCGTACCCAAGGCCTCTAATATGGCATTGTAAGGCTGCACCAAATAAGGCTTACCTGGCACTTGAACGGCTGCATTTACCCCCCCTTCTAACAAACCGAGTAGCGGCTGGACACAGCTGCTATCGCCCAACAGTTCTAAGGCCTGGGCCGCGGATTCTCTGACGTAATAATCTTCGCACTGTAGGCACTGTATCAAAGCTGGCACTGCACTTAAATCACCAAGTTTGCCCAACGCCTTAGCAGCATTGCGCCGGAGTGGGAATCCCCCATCAGGCGAGCGATCCGTGGCATCTTGCAGAGCCACCAACAAACTCTCTATAGCTTCTGAGCTGCTAACCCGCATACGCCCCAACCACCAGGCCGCATAGTAACGCAGCCCCGGATCCTCAGTTTGCTTG
>JBCDDJ010000357.1:0-7003 GCA_039180385.1 Cyanobacteria bacterium P01_G01_bin.38
GGCGACCCAGACTATCACCGAGCAGGAGCAAGCCATCGTGGGCTCTGATAGCTCCATCACGGTCAAGCTCCGTCAACTCGCTAAGCTACATAACCTGCCTCGTAAAGAAGGGAATAAGTATCGTCGTAATCCTGACCTTCGCGCAGACCTGAAACCACTTGTCTCGGTCGCTCTGCCTTAGTCTCGATTCCCCGATTCGAGAGCGCACTGGCTAGTACAGTGCGCTCTCAATACCCTGGCTGGAATCGCTTGCGCGTTGGGGCCATGAAATCCATTAGGAACATTGCCATGACCCCTGAAATGGCTTACGCGGCTGAGCAAGCCAACCGAGAACTCCAGGACGACCAAATGGAAGCCAACAGAACGGGCCAAGTTGACCCAACGGAAGAAGCCTGGAGGCTTGATTACCTAGCTCTAGAAACGATGATCCAGCGCTGGGGTACTCGACAAATCCTGAGTGCCCTGGCTGAGATTCACCAGCAACTCAACCCCGATGGTTCCAAGGTTGACTGGCGCATTCTTAGCCGTGCCTACCAGCTCCAGACAAACTCTCGTCACAGCTCTATCCCTGCCAGCTACGACGACGAGTTCTAAACCCTTATGCACTGATCACGGGAATCGTGCCCCGCCAACCATACTTCATTCACCGAGGATTCTATGTTTCAGAAAGCAACCAAGACACAATCCCGCCTAAGACTTGCGATCGCAGGCCCCAGCGGTTCAGGTAAAACCTACAGCGCCCTCAGCGTAGCTCAGCATCTGGGCAGCCGTATTGCTCTGATCGATACAGAGCACGGTAGCGCCAGCAAGTATGCTGGCCTGTTCGACTTTGATACCGCTCCACTGACCAACCATCACCCCGGTCAGTACATTGAGCTGATCAAAGAAGCCGGTCGCGGGGACTATGACGTGATTGTCATCGATAGCCTCAGCCATGCTTGGTTCTGGGAATTAGACCAGACCAGCCGGGCAGAGAACAGTTTCCGGGCCTGGGGGGACGTGCGCCCCCTAGAGCGTGCCCTGATCGATGCGATGTTGAGCAGTAATGCCCACATCATCGCCACAATGCGCACAAAAACAGAGTGGGTAATCGAAGAAATCAAGAACCGCAAGGGTAAGTCGGTGTCCGCCCCCCGTAAAGTGGGGACTGCCCCTATCCAGGCCAGCGGCATCGAATACGAATTCGACCTGGCCGGGGAGATGGACCTCAACCACATGCTGACCATCTCTAAGTCTCGCTGCCCCGACCTCGCGAACACCACGCACCTCAACCCCGGTGAGGAGCTGGCTGATACCCTGCTTAACTGGCTCAATGATGGGTCACCGCTACCCGAGAGTGCAGAGAGTAAATGCCAGCGGATCAAAGCTGCACGCGAAGCTGCTGGGGTGGATACAGATTCGGTCAAGCAACTCATGCAAACTGAATTCGGTGGCCGCACCAGTCCCCGCCAATTATCCAGCGATGAATGCGATTCCCTGGTCGTGATGATCAAGGGACTGGAGGAACGTTAGACATTAACAACTTGGCTGAAACCTCCGAGGGGTTAGCAGTGGTCCGCATTGGGCTACTCTGACCCCTCTTATTTTTTTGCGACTCCTACGTTTGTGAGCAACGGTGATGGGCGCTTGCGCGAGGAGGGAATGAGCGAAAGGCAAAGTTCACCCTTTCGTCGTGATAACCATGAAACTCAGAAAGACCGCCGAAAGAAAATCACCGTATCCGAGTAGCCCCTACGTGGCTGAACTCCTGCTTGATGCTCCGTCCCAGGTCCTAACCTGGGGGGAAGTGACACATCTGCATGAGACAGCCAGGGAGCTTTGCCCTCAGCGTTTTAGCTGGTGGTGTGCTCTCCCGCCTGAGATCAAGTTGATTTCACAAATCGACTACTGCTCTCCCCCAACCATAGAAGACTTACCAAACGTAAGTGCGTTGCGGATTGACATCCAAGCTGGATATCAGTTCAGCGGAGAGAACAAAACTCTCCTAACAAAGGAGCAACTAATCTCTCTAAGGAAGATTTGCTATCGAGTGCGCTCCGATTTTCGGATGTACGCACTCAGTGGACGTCTACCTACTGAGTTTGACTGGAACAACTCTCAATAGTCTGAGCATTTCCAAAGCTGTGTGCCGTATAGGACACACAGCTTTTCTTTTCGTATTGAGACGCCTCAAATGTGCCACCGGCTGAGATCTAAAGCTCAAAAGTACTGCAATGAAAGCATTCTCGGTGTGACAATTTCGCCTATTATCTAATCCTCAAAAACTACTGCATATCTCCTATTCCGCTTACTTCGTTCGATGGCCCTCGGTCACATCGCCAGGTGCTTTACCTAAACCCCTCTTATTTTTTGGCTGCTTGGTTACCTAAGAGTAACGGCTATGGGCGCTTGCGCGAGGAGGGGATGAGGAAGAGAACTCACTTCCTTATCCCTAATTCGTTCATTCCTGGAGCTAATATGACTTACGCTGATCTACTTCAGATTACTGCCAACGTTCTTCCTATAGTCGGATACGTTGAACTATCTAGGGTCTTTACTGAAGAAGGACAATTTTTAGGCTACAAGTTTTCCTGTCGCAGTAATGACGCTGTAGATATAATTGACGAGCAAATCAAAGCTCATCCAAATTACAGTCCCTTTGAGGTGGCAACACAGAAGGTGAAAAGAGGAGCAAAAGAGGTACTTGTTGTCATCCGATAGTTTAGCCGTCTTTAGCCGTTTGCGGATCAATCCGCAAACGGCTATCTATAACCTGAACTCCCTCTAGGGTCAACCACTCATCGTCACCAATAGAAAGACCCTCTTCATAAAAAGAACGAGCTTCTTCTTGGCTAGTAAAACAAAAATGCCAGCCACGGGTGCTGAAGTAAAACCGCTCTAAGACAAAACTTTTCCCAGTTTTATAGGGTATTCCCCCCGATGGCTCTTTCTCCATGTATTGCAAATACCTAAATCTTAGTTTTCATCTTCAATTGATTCTAATGATTATTTTTTTCTTTGGTATATATAAACTCGGCCTCTCTATTATCCTCTGCAAGGGGTTACAGGCAAGCACTTTCCCTGCCTGCCTGGATGCTGGATTACAGCCAAAGGTACGCCCCTCACCCCGCTCGCTACGCTCGACGGCCCCTCGCCCTAAAGGGCTGGGGTCCACCAATGAGCGGTAAGCAAGCCGCGATCGCAAATCCTCAACGGTCGAGCACTTCGTGGGTCTTTAGATGTTGCCGCCAGCTTTTGGAACCGATTTTGATTCGGATCAGGATTCCCTGCGCCAGTAGACTGCGCTCGTCCTCCTCCAGTTGATCTAAAAACGTTTCAGTGCTGGGTTGGTTAATCGACATCTCTCGCTCACCCTCAACTTCCCTAGCCGAGATCGTTTCGCTATTCGACCAAACCAGCACCCAGGTCAATCTTCTCGTCTGTGCCATCTGATTCCCATACCTGACTCCCACTAAAAAAGCCCGCTGGATTGTTCGATACTCCGCAGCGGGCAGGCAGAAGCCTTCCTTGCTAGTCTTCCCAGCTATTTGCCGCCATCATCGAAAATCGCTTTAAATTCAGGATTTTAAGCCGTCTACCTCAGAGGCTCTTTCCAACTCTTTTAGAAACGCCTTGAGCGCTAACAGCCCGGTCACAGCAATCTTTTCTCTGAGGTCTGGCCGGAGCATCCAAATCTCAGTCAGCAGTTGCTCTGCTTCGCTATCAACCTCACAATCGTCTTCTGGTGGACTTTCAATTAAAGGGCTTTCGATATGTATCCAATGCCAGGGATCATAACTGGGTGGGTCATCATCAAATAAAGCTAAATTTAAGTAATCCGTGGTAGATTCTGGCATTGCAAGCCCCTGTTATTGTTTGGTTATATCTATACATTCTTTCAAGATGGTTCATCCTGAGATTCTACAAACTCTTCTGGGAACATCTTGTTCAAGGCATCAATGCTTTCCTGGAGAGAACCAATTATCTCTTGAAAGCTGGCATCAGTGATTGCCAAGGCCCGATCTATTCGATCCAGGTATTGCATCGCCTGCTTGTGATGTTGCTGCACCTTATCGATGCTTAACTGAGAATTTTCCATCAAATTTCCTCCGTTTATCGTTCGTACTCAGCACTTGCTGAAACTTTCTGTGGCTGCTGTTCAAGCTTGAGGGCAAACCTTTCTACCGTGTCAAGATCGACGTTTGTCACTGAGGATTCCTGAAGCTGATTATCCTCAATCAATAAGATTTGCCCACGCTCCCTGTGGCTAACGGAAAGGCTTTTGCTATCTATCTTTAAGGTAAAGTTTTGCCCTTCGACCACCTTTGCTCCAGACGCATCAGGTCTACCCACCCTATCCAGGATTTGAGCTGATTGGGTGACAAACTTATCAATCATGCCTATCCATGCAGCTTCATCTTTTTGGTTTGCTGTCATAGCCCGAGAGCTATAGGCATCCATTTGCCCTGCTGCAACTGTCTTGCCTATCTCTGCAATCCTTTCCAAATGTTTGGGTGAGCGCCCAATATCTCTGGCATGACGGTACCAGCTTCTCAAAGTCCCCAGCAGTTCATCTTGATTAGATTGAGACTCTGAGGATGGTTCTGGCTGTGGCCCTGGCCTAACCTCCGGCTGTGACTGTGGTGTTGAGGATGACTGGACCGTGGGCTGAGTGTGGTCACCCAGGTCATCAGCTGCTTGCTCCAGGCCCTCAGCCATCGACTGAACCTCACTGGCTAGTTGTTTTGCCCTTTCTAAGCCCTGGCCGAGGTCTGAGATCGCGCCGTCAATTTCTGCCATCAGGGGGGCTTGCTCACCTGCAAGTTGATTCTCAATAGCATCGGCAAAACCCTGATCGAATAAGGCTTGTGTAAATTGTTTGGCAAAACGTGGATCACCACCACCACTGTCCCAGACACCTCCCCAGGAGGTCACTGTCAGGCTGAGGTCATCCTCGCCAACCAGATATTCCATAAAGGCTCCCATTCGCTTTCCATTGGGCAATTCAAGGGCAGTAGAGAAGTTGATTTCGGTCGGTGAAACCGTATTATCGATACTGATAGCCAAGGGTGCTTTATCGCCGTTCTCTATACTCAGGTCGATTGGCTCATTGTGATTTTCAAGGAGTGTAGTCAGCCCTGACTCATCGAGAAACTTTTCGATCAGCGGACGCAGCTGCTCTCCCTGCTCTATAAAATCGCTGCTTTCGTTAGGGAGGCTGACTGGTGAGGATTGCTCTGAGGGTTGCTCCAAGGTCTGCTCAGCAGTTGGTTGAGGCGGTTCGGACTGGGCCATCTGCTGTTTAGCAGCTTCTGCAAAGCCTTGGGCCAGGATATTTTTAGAAAAGATGCGGGCGAAGGGGCGATCTCCACCGTTGTATCTGCGATGCTCACCACCTCTAAACGGATCTGCAACTGCGGTTTGGTCTAAACCCAGAAATCCCTCTTTAGTGAGGTTAAAGACCATTTCCCCATCATTGATCAGGTCTCCATTTTGCTCGCGATAGTGGGTCAGAAAAAGCTGCCGGTCCCCCCCACCCATTTCATGGGATTCAACGACTAAGGGGATGTATGGCTCGTTCTTGATCTTGAGATGAAAGCTCTTTCCTTGCATAACCTGCTCAGCCAAGCCAGCTTCGTGTAGGAACTTGGCAATGTTCTTTTCCACTGAAGCCTTTGACAAGGGTGGATACTTCTCGGGCGGCTGGATAGCATTAACTGCTCCTGATTCCGATTGAGGGACTTCAGCCTCTTGCGGTGTTGCGGACTGGGGCTCAGTCGCGCCTTGATCCGGGGCATTTACAGATTCATCTGGTGCCGGTTCCTCTGGAGTCTTCTCCAACAAAGACTCCAGACGTTGCCGATCTTCTGCGGTCGGCTCCTCAACATAGGGCACCACATTATCATCGATGACAAAATCATCCACTTCGAGGACACCGCCTTCTGGGGCATGTTCCATTTCCGGCATTTTTATGCCCATTTGGTCCCGAGCTTTTTTCAAGAAATTGGGGTCAAAGCAGGCCAGCTTCTCACTGCTCATCAGATATAGCAGTGTATTTTCCATGCGCTCCGGTGGTACGGCCACTCGCATAGATTCACCACTGCTTAAAAAGTCTCCGCCAACCCGGTCAATCAGGTCTTTATCCAGATAGTATTTGCCACCAACCGCCTTAGACCGAGGCGTTTCCAGAATGTATTCCCCATCTCGTTTCCGGATGGTTAAATTGCTATCCATCGTTTTCACACTGCCTCGGCCCTCGGTGATTTCTTCAATGAATTCACGCACCTGGCCTGAATTTTTAAAGACTACTGGCTCATTTTGTAGTCTGACGCCCATATCAAAGCTTTTCGGCAATAAGACCCCTTGCCGTATCCGACCTTGATGGTCTGTAAAGTTGGTGATCTTACCTGCCGAAAACTTGTCCCAGGCCCGCACTATGTTGCCTGTCAGCATCTGGCGTTCCTGGCGGATATCACCCTGCTGAGTATCGAATAGCTCGTAGATAGGCTTACCTGACCATATATCAGCGTCAACCCTATCTACCCTGAGTGAACCACTTCTCTCTGAATCCGCATTAACGGCTGAAACTGGAACATTCAGGTTTTTGACCTCTCCATTTGTCAAGGCCAACTTCAGATGCCACGAACTCGGCGTAGAAGGCGATCCTGGCCGCTCCTTATGTTCGATATCTGTGACCACCCCATAGAAAACATCTACTGCTTTCTCGTTGCCTGCGCGAACGATTCGTACCGTACTGCCAGTGGAGAATTCCTCAAGGGCTTTACTGACTTGCTTCACCTGCCGATCTAAGCGCTCATTCAGTTTAGAGATCCGCTTGTCTACGGGTGAGGATTCCCCCTTCTTGAGTCCTTTCTCAGCTGCCGCTCGACCTGATTCAAGCTGAGCTACTTTAGCTGAGCGATATTGCTGAGTTAACGCTTCTAGCTGCTTCAGCTGCTCCCTCGACCGTTCACTACCGGCATCGGAAATAGAGGTCCAATCTACCTCAGCCAGCTTGCCAACA
>JBCDDJ010000358.1:0-6984 GCA_039180385.1 Cyanobacteria bacterium P01_G01_bin.38
ACGGGTCGATCTCAAGCGCTTTCTCAAACAGCCCAGAAAAAAGAAGAAAAAGAAACCACCCAGAGTGGCTGACCCTAAACACCCACATGTCTCAACCCAAAAACTTTTATCTCACGACTAAATAACACTTCGACAGGTATCGTCTCGACACCAATGAGAAGGATAGATCCCCTAAATTTCGAGAATGGCAACGTGAACGCCATGAAAATTCGTAAAGTTATGAATTCATAGATTTGTGTTGAGAAATGAAAATTAAAATTCCCAAGGCGCATTGTTAACATACAGATACCAGTCTGATGTCAGCGGGTTGGCTTGAAAACCTTCACCATAGGGGTTGCTCGTCGCATCCGGTCGATAGGCAAACCCATAGTAAGTTGGGGCTAAAAAACCGCCTTTTGTGGTTCTGAAGTAAACATCCCCGGCTGGAAATCTTTCGATATCAAGCACTCGATAAATCCCTAGCTGCTGTGGAAAAGACTCGTCAAGGAGGGGCTGATGAATGGCAGCTGTAAAGGCGGTTTTTGATAGCTGGAAAGCTAGTCTGAGAGGAATCTTGCCAAAAATTAATGCGCTGGCGATCAGGATCCATGCCACGGTTGCGATCGCACGCCTCCTCACCCCCCTTTTCCGTATGGTCTGTCTCAACAGCAACCCGACCACAATCAGCACAATCCCCAAAACGCTCCACCGGATAATGGGGTTTGCAAACAGGAAAATCACCCCCCAGAAAGCTAATTCACCCATATAGCCGGGCCAGATACTCAAACAGAGCCCCAGGAGAAATAAGCCTTGAACCAGAATTAGAGTGAAATGTAGTGCCCGTGTCATTCACTTAGACCCAAACCTGACTCTGGAATCCTCTTCATCCTGAACACGCATTCCGCAAAGAATAAACATCGCTCATTTATCAGGTCTCCGCGTCTCCCCCTCACCGCGTCTCCGCGTCAGACCTGTAGTCTTAATACAGCCCCCCCCTAGCGGTTAAGTACAGACGCTCTATTATCATAGGGTTGACCCTTTTTGCCTGACGACCCAAGCGCATGACCCAGGCTCCACCCCAGCCACCTAGACTGCGACCTTATCAGGTTGATTTAATCAACGATTTGTATCGCAAGCTCAATGAGGGCTACCAAAAAATCGCCATCATTGCCGGTACGGGCGCGGGCAAAACGGTAATCAGTGGTCAAATCTGCGCCCATGCTGAGTCAGCGGGGCGCAAGCTGCTCTTCGTAGTCCACCTTGATGTGCTGGTGGGGCAGACCTACGAAAAAATGCAGGCCTTTGGCCTCCACTGCGGGTTTATCAAAGCCGGTTGGCCCGAAGATCCGGACGCACCGATCCAGATTGCTAGCATCCAGACCATGCTCAAGCGCGACTGGTGGCGCACCTGGCCCGCCGATGTAGTTTTCTACGACGAAGCCCACATCACCCTGTTTAGCCGGGTGGGCAAACAGCTACTCAACAAGACCCATGCCCACGCCGTGCATTTTGCCATGACCGCCACCCCCCTCAGGCTTGGCAAGGAACAGCTCGGTGATGTCCTCGAAACCCTGGTGTCTTCGCCCGTGCCCAGCGACCTACAGCAGATGGGCTACCTCGCCCCGCTGAAATATTTCAGTATGCCAATGGACAGCATGGCCAACCTGGAGAAGGTCAAGATGAAGGGGGGCGACTACGACGAACGGGGCCTCAAGCAGGCGTGCGATCGCCCTGAGCTAATCCAAAAAATTGTTGAAGAATGGCATCGGCTGGTCAAGGGCAAACGCACTATCGCCTTTTGCGTTGACGTGGAACACGCCCGCCACGTCGCCGCAGAGTTTCGGAAAGCAGGCATCACCGCAGATACGGTGGATGGCGAAACCCCTATCAAAGAACGCCGCCGACTGTACGACGCCCTGGGGTCAGGAGAGCTAACGGTGCTGACTTCCTGTAATGTGATCAGCATCGGTTTTGATGAGCCCAGCGTCGAGGTGGGGCTGATGCTGCGGCCCACCCAGTCCAGTGCGATGCACTTTCAACAGCTAGGGCGGGTGATGCGGATCTCGCCTCAGACTGGCAAAGACTTTGGAAGTATCCTCGACCAAGCTGGTAACTTAGAGCGGCTGGGCTTCCCTGAAGATATTCGCGAATATAAGTTGCCCACCCGCAAACAATCTTCCGGCAGCGGTGGTCCGGCCCCCACCAAGCCTTGCCCTGCTTGCGGTCGGATCGTGTATGCCTTCATTGTTAAATGCCCGGAGTGTGGCCACCAGTGGGTCAACGATCGCCCCATCGTGGTCGAAGACATGGTGGAGATTTACTCCAGTGAGCAGGCCAGGCAAATTAACGACATTCCTACCCTCATTCAAATTTTTCACGGTCATCGGCGGCGGGCCTTTAAGCGGGGCTATGCGCCCACCTGGGCAGAGCGGTCATTTTTTGAGCATTGCGATCGCAAACCCAAACCCGACTGGTGCCGAGGCTCATTTTACGGCCCCCGCCCCACCTGGGAACAACAGCTCGTGATCGTCGACTACTTTCGCAAAAGCGCCCGCCGTCTCGGCAAACGCGACGACTGGGTCGCCCGAGAGTTTGAACTCGAAGTCGGCCCCGGCAGCTGGCAACAGATCGTTCGATATGAGTCAGGGTGATGTTAAACACTAACGCGACTATCTCTCGACTAACCCACCAACCGTCCTTTCCCCAAACGAAGCCAAGACCTCGTTCGGGGGGTCTGGGGGGAGCTGTCACCCGCCAGGGTGTTAGCCCTGTATACCCGCCACTAACGCTAGAACAAAGGGTAGGGGACGGGAGGGAAAGTCCCGCGCAGCCCATCTTGGATCTCACCAGCCCTGAAACAAACGCATTCACAAGTCTTTTCAACGTTGGTTAGAGCAGCGAACAGCGCAAGGTTAGGTTTGCTGTGATTTGAGCGCTTCAGCCGATACCCCCAGCGACTCCGCCACCTGTTCCACACTCAACCCCAAATCCAACAGCTTCGCAATAGCAGCCGCTTGAACTGACTCAGCCTGCTCAGCCCGCTGCCGTTCTTGCTCAGCTCGCTGCCGTTCTTGCTCAACCCGTTCGTCTCCCCAAAGCAATAAACCGCCATCCGTTGTCCACCAGCGGAGCCAGTAACCCGTCCGTTGATATCGAGTCCCCGACCAAATCCCCAGATATAACTCTAGAGAGGCGATCCAATAGCGACCATCGCTGGTAGGGGCAGCCAACTCATACCGACCGGTATCGTCCAACTGGTATAGCTCTAGGGCACCGCTACTGGGGTCAAAGATGGCATAGTTAGGCACCTTCAGTACTCGCTCATAAAAAAACCACTTGCCGGGTGGATAGGTTGGCTTAGTCGAATATTCGCCCCCCTCTGTCTCAGACAGAAACTCCATCACGATAGTCGGGAACTCGCCCTGTAGCTTGGGCGTATAGCTCCGTTCCACACTTTCTCTGGAGACTTGAATATTTGGAATAAAAGCCCAATCAGGTGCTTTGACGACAATTTTATCGTTGACAGTGGCACAGATACCGTAGTTGGTGGTCGTCAGCGACTGGCCTGGCAGTTTACCAGCTAGTTCGAGGCTTTCCCTCAAAGCATTTGCCAGTAAAGGCTGAGTAATATTATCCACAGGACCATCCGGCAGCTTAAAGTCGTCGGGCAGTTTTTTCCAAGCAATTTTGAGGGAGGTCGGTGTTGCAATCATTGTCAGCCAGGACGGTCAGCCAGGACGCCCATGTCGTTTGCTATCGTTCTTTATTGTAACCCCGTCATCTCTGAGAACGATCGTGACCTCTACCTACCAGCCCTTACCCCCCGGCAGTTCCGGCTTACCCATCCTGGGGGAGTCCCTCAGCTTTTTGTTAGACCCCAAATTTGCCGACAAACGACGGCAAAAATACGGCGCGATTTTTAGAACTCACATTTTGGGTCGTCCCACCGTTGTCCTAGCTGGCCCAGAAGCCAATGAATTTCTGCTCTCCAGCCACATGGATCATTTCTCTTGGCGCGGCGGCTGGCCCAACACCTTCAAAGAACTCCTGGGCGAATCGCTGTTTTTACAAGAAGGCGAAGCGCATCGACGCAACCGCAGATTAATGATGCCCGCGTTTCACGGCAAGGCACTGGAGAGCTACTTTGCCACCATGGTTGAACTTTCCCATCGATACCTGCAGCAGTGGGCAGCGCTGGGCGAATTTGCCTGGTTCTCAGAGATGAAGAAATTTACCTTTGAGGTGGCCAGCGTTTTACTGGTAGGCACCCAACCCGGCAACCAAATCGAACAGCTATCGGCCTGGTTTACGACCCTCACCAACGGGTTGTTTATGGTACCTATCCGCTGGGGGTGGACGCCCTATGGCCGCGCGCTCAAGGCCCGCGATTATCTACTGGACTACATCGAAACCATGATTGAGACCCATCAGGTGTCCCCCCAGCGCGATGTGCTTGGGCTCTTGCTGGAAACTGAAGACGAGGCAGGTAATCGCCTCAGCATTGATGAGATTAAAGTGCAAACCCTGCTAATGCTATTTGCTGGGCATGAAACCACCACCTCCATGCTGACCTCTCTGGTGATGGCCCTGGCGCAGCACCCCGAGGTGATGGCAAAAGCCCGTCAAGAGCAGGCAAGTCTCGCAGAGCAAGGCGAGCTGTCGATGGGGCAGCTGCGCCAGATGCCCTACCTGGAGCAGATTCTCAAAGAGGTAGAACGACTCTATCCCCCCGTGGGGGGCGGCTTTCGCCAGGTGGAGAAGCCCTTTGAGTTTAACGGCTACCACGTGCCCACCGGATGGATGGCCCTGTATCGCATCGACGCAGCCCACAAAGACGAGCGATGTTACACCGCTCCCCAAACGTTTGACCCCGATCGGTTTAGCCCCGAACGCGCCGAACACAAACGATATGACTACAGTCTGGTTGGGTTTGGCGGTGGCCCCCGCATTTGCCTGGGGCTTGCCTTTGCCCAAATGGAGATGAAAATTTTAGCGGCCCTGTTGCTGCGACGTTACACCTGGGCTTTACTACCTAACCAAAACCTAACGATGCGACCCATCCCCACATTACGTCCTGCCTCTGGGCTCAAAGTAAGCCTGCAATCCCTGGGCTGATCTTCCCTGGTGCTTCTCGATGGTTTGCCAGTCTGAAATTTTGTCAGCCTGAAACTTGCCCAATCTAAAAGCTGAGTGGCAGGCGATCAAGGAGATCTTCATGCAGTTAGAACTGGTACCCCTCCTGCAATATCAGCGTGAGCTTTATGCCATGCCCCAGGGCTATGAGCGTTTTAAGTCGTATTTAGACACAATGCTCAACCCGGATCGCACCGATGTCGATCTGGCCCCGCTGGTGATCATTAACCCCATGGGTAAACCCCACCTGGCTGACTACCTCGAAACGCTGCTAGCGCTTGAAGCTGAAACTATTACGGCTCAAACGTTAGCGGTGGTGGAAAAAACGTTGACGGCGGTGCCAGGGAGTTTTAGGGTGGGGCTTGCGATCGCAGACGACCTCCTGGGCGGCTGGACCAATCGCTACACCAGCGAGTTTTCGCTGCGGTTCACCCCCCAGACGCTGTACAAACGCAGCTGGCTATCGGTCACCCTATGGGCCAGTGAGCCGCCATCAGCTGACCTGATTCGGCAAGCTGTTTTAGAAGCTGTCTATCGCGCGGCCTATTGGCAGCAACACAGTCATCCTAAAACTCTGGCCGAGATGATGGCCCAGGCAGGGTATGCCATGGCCCAAGCAGGCCGCCAAACCCCGACTTTATCCCCCGAGGATCTCGACTATACCCGCGAGGTTGTTGCCCCTTATCTTAATGCCACCGATCAACCCACCCTGATCGCTTGCTTATTTGGAGATGCCGCTGCCCATGAGCTGGGCTACCCACCCCAGGGTCTGAGCGATCGTGCTGGTTTAGCCCTGGCCTTATATGAAGCGCGTCATCCTAGACAACCCAAAATAAAGACGGATGCCGAGTAAAGTCTCAGCATCCGTCCCGTTAACCCACCCTTAGGAACGCTGTAACAAAGTACAGGTAGCTCCTAATCAATATATGAACGCAAAATATAAGCGTACTAGCCTGCTTGCCCCAAACGGGCAAACAAGCGTCGAAAAATATCTAGGAAGTGAAATCAGTGAAAATAAACACTAATTTCAGTCTGCTTAGAAACATTTCGAACTATTCATAGCTAAAAACCATGTCACAGCAAAACAAGATTTCAGGAGAAACTACTGATTTTCTTTAGATTTTGCTCAAATGTCTTAACCAAAAGGAAGTCATTAAAGGGCAATGCGATACCGAATCGGACCTCTAGCGTGGGCAGCATCTACTCGCTCACCTTTTTGCATGACCCAAATTTTGTCCTCCTCCGCTAGCTGCTGACCCTGCTCGCGCACAGCTTCCATTAAGTCGCGCCAGTTAGAGCCGCCTAAAGCGCGGGCGACTTCAGATGGGCAGATGGTTTTATCCGGGCCGCGCTGGGTGACCTGGGCCAAGATGCCGTCTCGTATCTGCGCAGGTGATATCGTCACAGGCTTACAGTGCCACAGTTATCAACAACATTCCAATGACCAAGCGTTTCGATTGTGTTTGAACCCTCACAACTTCCACAGTCGGAAACGCTTATCATACTTTAACTCTGAACATAGGCAGCTTCCTATCCGAGGGCTGCCACAGCTCAGTAGGGCATCCTCGTGCTGCCCTAAACTTGAGACATCTTGCGAGGCAAACCTATGGTGTTAATCTCTGACAAAGCCAAAAAAGCAGACGCAGTATCCCCCGCGACCTCACTTTTACAGAGAGCCCAAACCTCCCTGATTCGCTACGGTGGAGCTTTCTCTAGCTTTGTTGCCCACCGAGCAGAGGGCTCCTTTCTCTATGATCGCACTGGCCGTCAAGTGCTTGACTTTACCTCGGGGCAGATGAGCGCCATTTTGGGCCATAGTCACCCAGACGTAGTCAAGACCGTTCGTCAGGCCATTGGCAACCTCGATCACCT
>JBCDDJ010000359.1:0-6976 GCA_039180385.1 Cyanobacteria bacterium P01_G01_bin.38
TCACCAAGGTAAAACCGGGCGATGTGATTGTCTTGCATGATGGCGATCGCAACCGGGGCGATCGCACCGTCAAAGTCCTGGAGCAGATTTTGCCCGCAATAAAAGATAAAGGGCTTGAGGTCGTCACCCTAAGCGAATTGGTAACCCAATAACCAACGATTGGCCAAGATGGGCTCGCCGGTTTCGGGGGTTGGCCAACATTTATATCAACCAGAAGCATAGCCCATCCTACGATTTAACTTCCCCACCTTCCCTATCTCCCCCATCTGCCCCTTTCTCTCCGGGCCCCTTGCCAACCTTTTCTTGGGCGAGGAAACCTCCGCTTCTTGGGCGAGGAAACCTCAGCCCCTACGGCCCCTTCCCCCTTCCCCTTGACCCCTTCGCCCATTTATCCCAAACCCTTCTCATACCACTCCACATCCCAATATCGGTCAAACTTGCGTCCGACTTCTCGGTAACGACCCACGCTCTGAAAACCAAACTTCTCATGCAGGGCAATTGACTTGGGGTTGGGTAAGGTAATGCCCGCGTAGGCACGATGTACGTCTTCGGCTTTGAGAACGGTAAATAATGTCTCGTATAGCCGGGTACCTAACCCTTGCCCCTGGGCGTCAGGGTGTAGATAGATGCTGGTTTCAACCGAGGTATCGTAGGCGGCTTTGGTCCGAAACTGGCTGCTGGTCGCGTAGCCAACCAGATTCCCATTGAGCTCGGCCACCAACAGCCGATGGCGACCCGTGTCTTTGTAGTGGGTAAACCAGGCTTCTCGACGTTGCTCAACGGTGTAGGGGATTACATCAAAGGTAATAGTTGTCTTGAGAATATAGTCGTTATACAGTTCAGTCAGGGGGATAACATCATCGGGGATGGCCGGACGAATGATCGCAGAAGTCATGGGCAAGCGGATTTTAGATACAGGATTTTAGCATTCAATTTTGGATTGAACAGGCACGGGAACAACAGGCATTAACCCTTACCTCAACAGGCATTAACCTATGTCAGATGCAGCCGCGTTTACCATCGGTGTGGAAGAAGAATATCAGATCATTAATCCGCAGACGCGGGAGTTAGCTAGCAAGTCAAGCAAGCTGATCAATACCCATCACCATCACCCCCCCGAGCTCATCTACGAACTGTATCGCTGCCAGGTTGAGATTGCGACGGGGGTCTGTCATACCCTGGATGAGGTACGTCAAGAGCTCACCCAGGCACGACGCTCAGCGATGATGGCGGCACAGGACCACGGGCTTGCGATCGCAGCCGCTGGCACCCACCCTTTCTCTCGCTGGCAAAACCAAAAAGTCACCCCCAAAGATCGCTACCGAAACCTGGATGAGACCCTGCAGCAAATTATCCGGGAGATGATTATTTTTGGTTGCCATGTCCATGTGGGTATCGCCGATCGAGAAGCCGCCGTTGAGGTCATGAATCGGGCTCGGTTGTGGCTCCCCACGTTGCTGTCTCTCACAGCAAATTCTCCCTTTTGGCTGGGGCGAGATACGGGCTACCACAGCTATCGGACAGAGCTCTGGTGCCGCCTGCCCACTGCTGGGCCACCGCCCCATTTTAGAAACTATGATGACTATCAGGGACTCGTTCAACAGCTCATTGACACCGATATTACCGACGATCCCACCAAAATTTATTGGGATATTCGCCTATCGGAACGCTTTCCGACGGTAGAGTTTCGGGTGGCAGATGTGTGCAGCACCGTCGATGAAGCGGTCATGTTTGCTGGGGTGATTCGCGCCCTGGCTCAAACGTGCTATCAAGACTTTCAGGAGAATAAACCCTACCCTGAGGTTCGCTCAGAGTTATTAAAAGCGGCCATGTGGCAAGCCGCCCGCTATGGCACCCAGGGGGAGCTGATAGATTTTCAGAGTGTTAAGCCGGTTGCCGCCATTGACTCAATTCATGCTCTGATTGACTACATTCGTCCTGTGCTAGAAGGCCACAATGACTGGGAAACGGTGAGTCAACAGATAGAAAAGATTCTCACTGAGGGCAATAGCGCTCAGCGCCAGCGACGGGTCTATCAAGCTGCTGGAGAGCATCAGGCAATTGTTGATTATCTGGTGGAGCAAACAACGCAAGGGATTATTTGAAGCGTCTGAAGGTCTCTGGGTCAAGAAGACTGGGATAGCGTCTCACTAGAGATATAAATTGCAACAATGCGATCGATTGCGCCGCGATGGGGCTTTGGCACGTTAACACTCATAAAATCAGGCAGAATGGGTAGGCGCGGCTTGAGCCGAATAGTTAGCGTAGTAGGCTTGGATGCTTCCCATCTGTAGGAGATCATCCGCGACCACGGGATAACTGTATACATAAAGCAAACACCGTTTTTTCTGAGCTCAAGATTATTTAACCCCAGGGCAATAAAAAAGACAGTCAGCGTCCACCAAAAAACAAGGCCAATGAGGGTTGAGATTGACCCTCCGGAATAAAAATCTCGTATTAACAGCGATGACCAGGTCATGTAAGCCGCTACGACCCCCTCAAGTAGTCCAATCCACAAAAGAAACCGACTTTGGGGTGGCCTACCGGCATTAAACACCAGACCACCCGATGCTTGTTTGCGAAAGGGCCAGCTCAGCAACCATCCCCCTACCCCGATCACATAAAGTAGGGGTACCATAAGCCATTGAGTGAATACTATTGGGGTGAGAAATGCGATCGCAAACCCCAGCGCAATCCAGGGCAACCCATAGCGCATATTTCGGCGAGCTGCTTCCTGTCCCAAAATTCTCTCACCTACTAAATAACCGCCACCGATAGCCCCGGCTGATAAAACGATCAAAATAACCATCCAGACAGCAAGCTCGTACATCGTGATCCCTACCCAAGTCAAAATTCTCTGACTGATATAAAGCTAGCGATTATTTTGGCGCACCACCGAGGGGCTCTGCATCCACCGATTGGCCATTAGATAGCCGGTGCTGCCTGTGATGTTTAAATATCGACACTCATATGTTCTTGGGAACTTTCTACGAGTTCAGAATACCCTATATGCTGATAACGGCTATACCATCGTTAAGATCCATCATCGGCAAGGAAGTCTGTCTCTTTGAGTAAGCGCTGTAGCCTGGCGTGGGGCAGTTTTGTATCCTTATTATTATTTCCCCATAGGTCAGAAAAAAAGCCCTGCATGAGCGTGATAATGCTGCGGTACCTGACGATGCAGTTAACATAAAACTGATCTAACTGCAGATCTCCCTCAGCGGATATCTGCTCAATGTTGTCGAGTAATATGGAACCCACCTCATGGCGGGGTAAGCCTGCTTTGATGCTATATTTCTCCATCATCCTGCATTTGTCTTCCCCTGAAGATAATTCATAGGGGGCGCGAATCAGGTGACCCAGATTTCGCAGAATTTCTCCGTAATCGTAAAGTGTATTCTCCTCAAAAAAAGACGCTTCTGCTTTTGCCAATGCAAAATGCTTATCAAGCACCAAGCCAAAATCGGTCAAATAGATTTGGTCACCATCAGTCAGAATATTACGAAAATGGGCGTCAAAGTGGATGAGCCCCTTGTTTCTAAGGAATGCGATTGTCTTGCGTAGATGATTGAGAAGTCTCTGTAGCGTGTTGGGATTTTTCTCAAGCCAGGTTTCTAAAACATGGGGAATATGCTCCAGGAAAAGCACTAGCTCATGACTTGCATTGACCCTATCTAAAACGTATTTTCTAACGTTTGTATTGCCTCCCCATGTATTGTCTCCCCAAGGTTCCATGTCCACATTTTCACACCGTCCAGAGACGGGCATCAGGCGGTAGTGATACATCAGGGGGAAGTTTGGCACCTCCCCTGCCAAGACCCAGTGGGTTGTCTTGAGATGGGTCACTAATTCGCGGAAGCCCCCGAAACCAGGAGACCCAACAACCCCATAGTGACAGGAAGTCGGGAGATTATAGAAGTTTTTGGTGGAGAACAGGTTGTCATATTCGACGGCTGTCACTGGAATGCGTTTTACAAAGATGTTAGTTTGTCCAAAGCGGATGGTATGATGCATCCCCCACCCCGTACTTGATTGATTTGGCTCATTCTTGTCGAGTAAAACACGCAATTGAGCATTGTCAAACTGAGCAATTTGTGAACTGAGCGTGAAGTATCTTATCTTTCTAAGATCTACAGAATTATTAGCCATTGTCTCTAGCCCAGCGACGCCCGTCCATGATCTTGACTGAGACTAAGAGACTAACATTGCAGGCTTAATGTATGCCATAAACCTGCTGAGGCTTGGCAGCTTTTACCTGGGGCGGGTCGATAACATTGCTCAAGATTGCCACTGGCACCATGGGTATCATGGGCAGCAAACAAATTAGCCATTGGCTCCAGGTAAGCGGTGCCGTTTCAAAGAGCGTATTCATCACAGACCACTGGCTAAACACAATCTGTAGTGCAGCAGCCCCCACAATACCCACAATCAGGATCGGCGCATGGGTGATAGAAGTAGACCTGCGCCCCATATAGCTGAGTAAACTCTTGCCCAACTGACTAATGCTGAGCAGATAGACAATCCGAGCCGCCACCAGGGATTGGATCGCCATCGTGCGTGCAATGGCAATATCCCCTGTCACGACTTTTGCCCACTCAAAGATGCCAAAAATCAAAATCCAATTAAACAGTGAAACGGTTAAAATTCGCTGTAATAATTTTCGAGTAATTAGGGGCTCTTTAGGATTGCGAGGGGGCTGCTGCATCAACCCATTTGACTTGGGCTCAAAGGCCAGAGGCACGGTCATGGTGAGGGAGTTGATCATATTCAGCCAGAGCACCTGGAGCGAGAGAATGGGCAGATCTCTGGCCAGGAGTGCACTGATTAGAATGGTCATCGATTCACCGCCGTTGACCGGCAAGAGAAATGCGATCGCTTTTCTCAGGTTTTGATAAACCGTGCGCCCTTCTTCCACGGCTGCTTCTATCGACGCAAAATTATCATCGGTGAGCAGCATATCCGCAGCTTCTCGGGCGACTTCGGTGCCGCCTTTGCCCATGGCGGTGCCAATATCTGCTTGTTTTAGGGCCGGGGCATCGTTCACACCATCCCCGGTCATGGCGATAATCTCGCCCTTGTGCTGGAGCGCTTCGACCAGTCGCAGTTTTTGCGTGGGGGCAACCCTGGCAAAAACGTCTCCATCTTCAACTGCTTGGGCAAGCTGGTGATCGTCCATCGCCGCGAGCTGTTGGCCCTCAAAGGCAATAACTTGCTTTGACTTTTGGATGCCCATCCGCCCAGCAATCACCCGCGCGGTGGAGATATGGTCCCCTGTGATCATCTTCACCTGGATGCCAGCGGAGCGACAGGCGTGGATCGCGGCGATCGCCTCCGGTCGCGGGGGATCAATCATGCCCTGCAACCCGAGAAAGACCAACCCTGTTTGAATGTCGTCATGGTCTATTGAATGCTGATGCTCACCCACCTCTTTTTGAGCAAATGCCAGCACCCGTAGCCCTTGCGCTGTCATCGCATCGACCACTTTCTCGACATGGGCAGGCACAAGCGGCAGCCGTTGACCCCGTCGATCCATCATCTCAGCACAGCGGCTCAAGAGCGCTTCGACTGAGCCTTTGACATAAATCACGCGGGGGTTGGCATCGTGCAAAGTTGCCATGTATTGATATTGAGACTCAAACGGGATGGAATCTAGTCGGGGCATCACAGCCGCCAGACCCGACTGACTCAACTCAGCCTTGGCCGCCGCTGTAATTAACGCCCCCTCGGTGGGATCTCCCACCACTGACCAACTGTCTCCGGTTTGCTTTAATTGAGCGTCATTACAAAGCACCCCCACCGTCAGACAGGCCGCGAGAGCAGATGGCAAACCATCCTCAAAGGGGCTGGTTTCATTGTCGTCGATAGCCAGACTAATCTCACCTTTGGGGCTATATCCACCTCCACTGATCCGATAATAGGCTCCCGCGTAAATTGCCTGGACCGTCATCTGGTTTTCGGTCAGGGTGCCGGTTTTGTCAGAACAAATCACCGTTGCGCCCCCTAAGGCTTCAACCGCGGGGAGTTTACGAATAATCGCATTCCGACGCGCCATGCGATTGACCCCGATCGCTAGGGTAATGGTGACCACAGCGGGCAGCCCCTCTGGGATGGCACTGACTGCCAGGGCAACTGCGGCTTCAAACATGTATTCCCAGGATTCTCCCTGGCCTAAGCCAATCGCAAAGGTGAGGGTGGCCAGGGTTAAAATACCGTAGAGCAACAGGCGGCTAAATTTGGCAAATTTACGGGTCAGCGGCGTACTCAGATTGACCCGCTGCTCCATCGATTGAGAAATCTTGCCCACCTCCGTGGTGTTTGCCGTCGCGACAACAATCCCGGCACCCTGCCCAAAGGTGACAAAACTCCCGGCATAGGCCATGTTGGTCCGTTCGGCCAATGGGGTCTCCTCTGCTAGGGGTTGGACAGATTTCTCGACGGGCACAGATTCGCCCGTCAGGGCAGACTCATCGACCTGTAGATTTCGAGTTTTGACCAGTCTCAAATCTGCAGGGACTTTATCCCCTGAGGTCAGCAAGACAATATCCCCTGGCACTAAATCCTGAGAGGGCACCTGCAACATTTGTCCCTCTCGCAGCACCGTGGTTTCTGTAGTCACCGACTTTGCCAGCGATGCGATCGCACCCTCCGCCTTAGCCTCTTGCACATAGCCAATCACTGCATTGACGACCGTCACGCCCCAAATGACAGCAGCATTCGTCCAGGAGCCTAAAAAAGCTTTAACCACCCCTGCCAGCAAAAGAATATAGAGCAGCGGCTGATGAAACTGCAAGAGAAATCTCAGCCAGGCCGGTTTTCCGGGTTTAACGGGGAGTTCATTCCAGCCGTAGGTCTCATAGCGAGTGGCCACTTCCTCGGCTGTGAGCCCCTTCTCCGGGTTACTCTTAAGACGTTCAATCACCTCATGGGCAGGCAGCCCATGATAGGAGCAAGATTGCGACTGAGTTAGCATCATGAA
>JBCDDJ010000360.1:0-6962 GCA_039180385.1 Cyanobacteria bacterium P01_G01_bin.38
CCGGCGGGGAGCACCTTTCGGACGCCCCAGGAAACGGGGTTGAGCGGTCGTGAGCTGAGCCTGTATGACCTGATTTGGAAGCGAACCGTGGCCACCCAGATGGCAGAAGCTCGCCAAACCCACGTTTCAGTCAGCATCGAAGTGGATAATGCCGTTTTCCGGTCAACGGGCAAACGGATTGATTTTCCTGGCTTTTTTAGAGCCTACGTGGAGGGGTCTGATAACCCAGATGCGGCCCTCGAAGATCAGGAGGTTGTCCTGCCCTCAATGAAAGTGGGTGATAGCCCGACCTGCTCTGAGCTAGAGGCCATCGGCCATGAAACCCAGCCGCCTGCCCGCTACACCGAAGCTACCCTGGTTAAAACCTTAGAAAGCGAAGGCATTGGACGACCCAGTACCTATGCCTCCGTAATTGGCACCATTATCGACCGAGGCTATGTCCAACGGCTCAACAACAGTCTGATGCCCACCTTTACGGCCTTTGCGGTAACAGGGCTACTGGAAAACCATTTCCCAGACCTGGTCGATCCAGGGTTTACCGCCCGCATGGAGCAGACTCTGGACGATATTTCCACGGGGACCGCAGACTGGCTGCCCTACTTGAAGAAGTTTTACTCCGGGGACGAGGGATTAGAGCAGCAGGTGCAGGTGCGAGAGGATCAGATTGACCCAGCTGAAGCCCGTACGGTGGCTCTTGATGACCTGATTGCCAAGGTTCGCATTGGTCGCTATGGCCCCTATATTGAGGCTGAGGACCCAGAAGCCGGTCCGGTGCGGGCATCGATCCCCAACGATGTCAGCCCGGCTGATCTGGACGATGCTCAAATTCAAGTCTTGCTCAAGCAAAAGACCGAGGGACCTGAAAAAATTGGCCTACATCCCGATACTGGCGAACCCATTTTTTCTTTGATCGGGGCCTATGGTCCTTACGTCCAACTGGGCGAGGTCACTGAAGATAATCCCAAACCCAAGCGAGCTTCTCTGCCTAAAGGCACTAAACCCGAAGATGTCACCCTGGAGATGGCAGTCGGTTTGCTGGCCTTGCCTCGCCTGTTGGGGCTGCACCCTGAGACCGGGGCCAAAATTAAGGCCAGCCTGGGGCGATTTGGTCCCTACGTGGTGCATGACCAAGGTAAAGAGGGCAAAGACTATCGCTCTATCAAAGGCGATGACGACGTCCTCACCATCACCCTGGAGCGAGCCTTGCAGATGCTCGCCGAGCCCAAGCGAGGTCGCGGCAAAAGAGCCGCTGCTAAGCCCCTCCGCGAGTTGGGCAAGCACCCTGAGGACGAGGAGCCGATCAATATTTTCGATGGTCCCTATGGTCCTTACATCAAGTACGGCAAGGTCAATGTATCTGTGCCAGAGGGCAAGAAGCCTGAGGAGGTCACCTTTGAAGAAGCTCTAAAGTTGGTGGAAGAAAAAGCAGCGACAAAGAAGACGCGGCGCAAGTCGACGACCGCTAAGAAATCGACGGCCAAGAAGACGACCGCTAAGAAGTCGACGGACAAGAAGACCACTAAGACCACGACTAAGAAAACGACGACTAAGAAGACCACCAAGACGGCGGCGGCTAAGAAGTCGACGACGGCGAAGTCAACCGCGGCCAAGGCCCCAAAATCGGCGACATCAACCACCCAAGCTAAAGCGAAGAAGACATCAACTGAGACATCAGACAGCTCTAAGAAGGCTTCGTAGATTCACATCTTGCCTGTTCACATCTTTCAGACAGACAGGAAATCGCTAAATTTTACCCTGCACTAAAAGTGGCAGGGTCACTGATTCCAACCCACTAGAGGGGGGTGAAACCTTTTGAAAAGAATTGGTTTACTAATTCTTGATGGCTGTCAGGGCCTGTCTGAGATTGCCATCGTGGTCATCTAGAGCTTTTTGTGCAGCTTCTTTAGGTAGCGCTGACCAATGCATCATCAGGGCCAGTTTGACCTGCTTGTCACTTTGACTCAACAGCTCATTGGCCTGCTCGCGGGTGAGGTCGGTCAGGGCGCTGATGATCCGCAAGGCGCGATCGTGGAGCTTTGTGTTGGTCACGGCGACATCCACCATGCGATTGCCGTAGACCTTGCCCAATTTGACCATGGCTCCGGTTGAGAGAATATTAAGTGCCATTTTGGTCACGGTCCCGGCCTTGAGGCGAGTGGATCCGGCCAGTACCTCTGGCCCGACAATCAGGCGAATATCCACATCTGTGTCGATCTCAACCTGGTCGGCGGGGACGCAGGCCATAAAAATAGTGGTAGCGTGGCGGAGTTTGGCCTCCTGGATTGCCCCGCGCACATAGGGGGTAGTGCCCCCGGCGGTAATGCCTACCACCACATCATGGGCGGTAATGTGATGGGCATTAATCGCGGCGGCTCCGTCTTCGGTGTGGTCCTCAAGACCCTCTGAGCTGCGGATCAGGGCAGGAGCCCCCCCGGCAATGATGCCCTGGACTAAGTCTGGGGGGGTACAAAAGGTGGGTGGGCACTCAGACGCGTCGAGGACGCCTAGACGACCGCTGGTGCCTGCACCGACATAAAACAGCCGACCGCCTTGCTTAAAGGCTGCTGCAATTAAATCAATGGCTTTAGCCAGATCGGCTTTGGCGGCTGCGATCGCATCTACCGTTCGCTGATCTTCTTGATAAAACACCTCAACCATCTCAAGGGTTGAGAGCTGATCAAGCTGTTGGCTATTGGGATTGATTTGCTCAGTGAGCAAATAGCCGCGATCTTCTAAATTTTTAGACATATACCTTCACCTAATACCCCATCACAAAAGCTTTTCTAGCCGCTGGCGAATTTGGTCGAATTCGCTCTCAGATAAGGATTTGTCGTCTGCGGCGGATTGATCAGGTAGCACATCGGGATCCCAAAGGGTTTTTTCCAGATTTTGCTCAGGGGGGATGACGAGTTCCCCTGGAGAGATGCGCTTGGCGACATAGCCAGCCCCCTCACAAAACTCTTCGATTTCGTCTGCCTCAAAGGCTTCTACCGCCGCCTCTGGAAAATCCTGAGCCTCGAGCAAACCGGCAAATCGGACGGCATCGTCTTCTTCTTCAAACATCAGCACGACGTTGCGATCGTCTATCTGGAGAGTGTGGATGCCTTCATTCTCAGTGCGGGCGTTGAAGAGGAGCACAAAGATTTGCATAGTGATCGATCCATGGGGGTCCGTTTAGTCATATTACAAGGCAGGTGAGGCGGTGGGGAGGTAAGGCCTCAAAAACTCGCACAACCTTATCGTTCAACTTTGGCAAATGTTGCGATAATAAGGAGGTTTTTTTCACACTCATCGGTCAAACATGGCAACGTTTTTGCTAGAAGTCGGTACAGAGGAGCTGCCCGCAAGTTTTGTGGAAGATGCCCTCAATCAATGGCGGGCCAAAATTCCGGGGGCGCTAGACGAGCAATTTCTGAGGCCGGATGCGATTGAGTTTTATGGCACGCCGCGGCGATTGGCAATTTTGCTCAAGGGGTTGCCCAAGCGTCAGCCTGACCGTGAAGAAGAGGTCAAAGGGCCCCCGGCTGACAGAGCCTTTAAAGACGGCAAGCCCACCAAAGCAGCGGAGGGCTTTGCCCGGTCCAGAAGCGTCTCAGTGGAGGATTTTGAAATCCGGGATACAGATAAAGGTGAATTTATTTTTGTCACCCAGCGCATTGCCGGACGGTCGACCGCTGAAATTTTGACTGAGCTGATTCCAACGTGGGTGTTGGAGCTAGAAGGCAAACGATTTATGCGCTGGGGGGACGGCGACCTCAAATTTCCGCGCCCGATTCGCTGGCTGGTGCTTTTGCTTGATGGTCAGGTACTGCCGCTGACCCTGGAGAATGGCTCCAAAACTTGCAACAGCGATCGCACCTCAGAGGGGCATCGCGTCCTCCACCCTGAGCAAATTACCCTGAACCGGGCCGAAGACTATGTGAAAGCTTTGGAAAAAGCCTTTGTAGAGGTGAGCCCCGAGCGCCGCAAAACCAAAATTTTGGCCCAGGTGCAAGAGGCTGCTAAATCCGTTAACGGGACGGCAGTGATTGCCCCTGATCTGCTGGACGAGGTAACTAATCTGGTGGAATGGCCCACAGCGGTGGTCGGTCAGTTTGATGAAGCGTTTCTGGAGATTCCGTCGGAAGTCACGATTACCGAAATGGAGAGCCACCAGCGCTATTTCCCGGTCCGGCCATCGGCGGAGTCGGCGGCGCTGCTGCCCCACTTTATTACGATCTCGAATGGCGATCCGGCCAAGTCAGCGATCATTGCTGAGGGCAATGGGCGGGTGATCCGGGCGCGACTCTCGGACGGTAAGTTTTTCTTTGAGGCCGATCGGGCTCAGCCGTTGGAAGCCTACGTACCCAAGCTAGAAACCGTGACCTTTGAGGAGCGGATTGGCTCAATGCGAGGCAAGGTGGACCGGATTGGTCAAATTGCCCAAGAAATCGCTGCCCAGTTGAATCTCAACGGTACTCAGACTACCCATATCGAGCGAGCGGCTCTGCTGTGTAAAGCCGACCTGGTGACCCAGATGGTGGGGGAGTTTCCAGAGCTGCAAGGGGTAATGGGGCAAAAATATGCCCTGCATAGCGGTGAGCCTCCAGAGGTGGCCGATGCGATCGCACAGCATTACCTTCCCAAGAGTGCAGGGGACGATCTACCGGATTCGATCATTGCCCAGGTGGTCGGAATCGCTGACCGGCTAGATACCCTGGTGAGTATTTTTGGCTTGGGTATGTTGCCGACCGGCTCGGCGGATCCTTTTGGGCTGCGGCGGGCAGCGAATGCCATTGTCAATGTTGTCTGGTCCGCTAACCTGGCGATTAATCTGCACGAGCTCTTGACTCAAGTGGTAGCCGCGTTTACCACCGGGCGGGATGGAATGAATGGCGAAACCCTGCATCAGCAGCTCGAAGATTTCTTTGTGCAGCGGGTGCGACTGCTGCTACAGGAGACGCGTCAGATTGACTATGACCTGGTCAATGCGGTGCTCAATGAAGCCGATCAGGACTATCGAGATCGCGCCCTCTCTAGTTTGCTAGATGTGCGCGATCGGGCTGAGTTTTTACAGGCCATTCGCAACGATGGCACCTTAGATAAGGTCTATGAAACGGTGAACCGGGCAGCTCGCCTGGCGGTTAAGGGAGATTTAGACACCCGTAGCCTCAACCCAACGGATCGGGTGCAGCCAGATTTATTTCAACAATCGTCAGAGCAGGCATTTTACGAGGTGTTGCAAACTTTAGTACCCCAGACCGAGGCAGCCCAAGCTGAGCGCAACTATCGCAAACTTTTGACCGGCTTAGAACAGGCCGCACCCGTGGTGAGCCAATTTTTTGACGGAGACACTAGCGTTTTGGTGATGGATGAGAACCCTGCAATTCGTCAAAATCGATTAAACCTACTGGGTTTATTGCGCAACCATGCCAGGGTATTGGCTGATTTTGGCGAAATTGTAAAAGGTTAAAGGGTGCGCTCATGAAACATGCGTGTGTAATCGGCTTAGGTAAGTCGGGAATCTCGGCAGCGCAGGTGCTGCGACGAGAGGGTTGGCAAGTCACGATTAGCGATCGCAACCACAGCGACCCCCTCATGGCCCAGCAGGCCGAGCTGGAGAAAATCGGCATTACTGTCAAGCTGAACCACGCCTTTGCCCCAACGTCAGATATGGATTTGGTGGTGGTGAGCCCTGGGGTGCCTTGGGATGTACCCGCCCTGGTACAGGCCCGCGAAAAAGGCATCGAAACCATTGGTGAAATGGAGCTGGCCTGGCGCAGCCTATCAAAGGTGCCCTGGTTAGGCATCACCGGCACCAATGGCAAAACCACTACCACTGAGCTAGTGGCGGCGATCTTCAAAGCCGCTGGCCTACGGGCACCCGCCTGTGGCAATATCGGCCACGCAGCCTGTCAGGTGGCCCTCGACCCGCCCCCCGACTGGGTAATTGCTGAGTTGAGCAGCTACCAGATTGAGGCCTCCCTCGGCCCCAAGCCCAAGGTTGGCATTTGGACCACGTTTACCCCTGACCACCTCAGCCGCCATAAGACCTTAGAAAATTATTTCAACATCAAAGCCTCCTTATTAGATCGCAGCACAGTCAAGGTAATCAACGGCGATGACCCCTACCTGCGACAACAGGTGAGCGCCCGTTGGCCAGCAATCCATTGGACCAGCATCGGGGGCAAAGCGGCGATCTCGCCCCTCCAACCGGGCACCTACATCGAGGCTGGCTGGGTGCTCCATCAAGGCGAGACCATTGTGCCCGTGCATGCCCTGAGGATGGTAGGGGCCCACAACCAGCAAAACCTGCTGATGGCAGTGGCCGCTACCCGTTTGGCAGGGATTCCCAAAGAGGCCATTGTGCGAGCGGTTGAAACCTTCCCTGGGGTGGCCCATCGGTTGGAATATATCTTGACCTGGCAAGGCATTAATTACATTAATGACAGCAAAGCCACTAACTATGACGCCGCAGAGGTCGGACTCCATTCGGTGGAGAGCCCGGCGATTTTAATTGCGGGCGGTGAGGCTAAGGCCGGAAACGATACAGATTGGCTGGCCGAGATCAAAGCAAAAGCCGCTGCCGTTTTACTGATCGGAGATGCGGCCCCGCAGTTTGCCCAACGGCTCGATGAATTGGGCTACAGTGGCCAGACCGAAATCGTGGACACAATGGAAAAAGCGATTATTCGCAGTCAGACCCTAGCGCCTCAGCTCAATGCCAAGGTAGTGCTGCTCTCCCCTGCTTGCGCCAGCTTTGATCAGTATCCTAACTTTGAAGCCCGTGGTGATGACTTTCGGCAACTTTGCCAGACATATTTAGGCTAAAACGTTGCTAGCAATGGCATAAATCCAACTCCCCGAAACCCGGTTTCTTTATGGGGGTGGGTCTTTGGTCCCGGATTTTGTGACGAGAAACCGGGTTTGTGATCGCTTTAATGTGATCGCTTTAAAAAGAAAAATGTCTGACCCCATAAAGC
>JBCDDJ010000361.1:0-6937 GCA_039180385.1 Cyanobacteria bacterium P01_G01_bin.38
ATTGACTTAATTTCCCTCAAGCCGATTGACTATCAGACCATTGGCGAGTCGATTCGCAAAACCCACCGGGTGATCATTGTCGAAGAATGTATGCGCACGGGCGGCATTGCCGCTGAGATCATTGCCTCGATCAACGATCGGTTCTTTGATGAGCTAGATGCCCCTATCCTGCGGCTATCTTCCCAAGATATTCCCACCCCTTACAACGGTCGCCTGGAAAGTCTGACCATTGTGCAACCCAAACAAATTGAGGAAGCCGTCGAAAAAATGATGGCCCTGCGGGTTTAGCCGTCTGTAAGCTTAGCAGTCATGTGGGTTTAGCTGCCATTAGCGGATCGCTGACCGCTATAATAAGTTGTTCTTGTGGCTTGGGCACTTATGGGAAAACAGCGATTAATCCTGGCGTCGATTTTGGCACTGGCCATCGCGGCGGTGGTCGTAATTCTTCGGGTTGAGACCCAGCTCGGGTTAGATCTGCGGGGCGGTTCCCAGCTGACCATTCAGGTGCAGCCCACCGAGGAGATCACCCAGATCACAGAGCGTGAGCTAGAAGCCGTGCAGCGCGTTGTTGAAGGGCGGGTCAACGGCCTCGGCGTCTCTGAGGCCGTGGTGCAAAGTGCTGGCCAGGATCAGCTGATCGTGCAGCTGCCAGGGGTGAGCGACCCGGAGCAGGCAGAGCGCGTACTGGGGGGCACGGCCCAGCTTGAGTTTCGCAAGCAAAAGCCCAATACCGAGGGCGAATTTCAGGCCGTGAGTCAGGTCCTCCAGCAGCAACGGATCCAGCAAGAGGTGCTAACCCTGAACGGGGATGAGGCAGCCCTTGCTCAAAACCGCGAGGACTTGGTAGCGAGCCGCGAGACCATGCTCGAGCTATTTGAAAAAACCGAGCTAACCGGCGATAAATTAGATGACGCTAATGCCCAACCCATGGGGATTAGCGGTGATGCCTGGGAGGTTGCCCTTGAGTTTGATAACGAGGGGGGTGTCTTATTTGCTGAGCTGACCCGCGATATCGCCGGGACTGGTCGCAGCATCGGCATCTTTTTAGACGACGATTTGATCAGTGCCCCCACCGTGGATGTGCAATATGCCCAAACCGGAATTGCGGGGGGCAGAGCGGTGATTTCGGGCAACTTTGACGCCGAAACCTCGCGAGATTTGAGCATTCAGCTGCGGGGCGGGGCGCTACCATTGCCCGTAGCGGTGGTCGAGAATCGGACAGTGGGGGCCACCCTAGGACGAGATAGCATTCAGCGCAGTCTCTATGCTGGTATTGCTGGGCTCTCTCTGGTGCTGGTGTTTATGGCCGTCTACTATCGTCTGCCGGGGATGCTGGCGGATGTCGCCCTGGTGGTTTATGCCGTCTTGACCTGGGCCGCCTACACGTTGCTGGGGGTGACGTTAACGCTGCCCGGGATTGCGGGCTTTATCTTAAGTATTGGCATGGCGGTGGATGCTAACGTGCTGATTTTTGAGCGTACCCGAGAAGAACTCCGCTCGGGCAAAACCCTGTATCGTTCCGTTGAATCAGGTTTTTATCGGGCCTTTTCGAGTATTTTGGACAGCAACGTCACTACCCTGATTGCCTGTGCCGCTCTGTTTTGGTTTGGGGCCGGTTTGGTCAGAGGCTTCGCCCTGACCCTGGCGATTGGGGTGCTGATTAGCATGTTCACCGCTCTCACCTGTACCCGGACACTGCTGTTTTTTATTATTGGGTTTCCCCAGTTTCGCAAACCCAGCTATTTTTGCACCAATATTTCCCCTGCTAACCCTCCCCAAGCATCCCAGGTATGAAGTTAAACGTCATCAAACAGCGGTCGCTGTGGTGGTCTATCTCCGGCATTTTGATCTTGGTTGCGATCGCAGCCTCCGCCTTTTCTTGGACCCAATTTAACGCCCCGATTCGCCCCAGCCTCGACTTTATCGGCGGCACCCGGCTCCAGCTAGAGCGGGTGTGTGCGGCCACCGCCGCCTGTGACGGTCCGATTGAGCTGGCCACGGTGCGTGAGGTTTTGGCCGATCAGGGGCTGGAGAATAGCAACATACAGCTGCTTGGCGATGAGCAACAGACTCTGTCAATTAAAGCTCGCGATCTCAATGTAGACGAGCGCACTCAGCTAGAGACTGCGCTTGAGGAGGCTCTAGGAGAGTTTGACCCCGACACTGCTCAGATTGATACCGTGGGTCCCACTATCGGTCGGCAACTCCTCTCTTCGGGGCTACTGGCGCTGATAGTCGCCTTTTCTGGCATCACCGTTTACTTAAGCTTGCGCTTTAAGCTTGACTATGCAGTGCTGGCGCTAGTGGCCCTGGCCCACGACGTGCTCATTACCTTTGGACTGTTTTCGCTGCTGGGGGTCACGGTTGGGTATGAAGCTGACAGTCTTTTCATTGTGGCCTTACTCACCATCGTGGGTTTCTCCGTCAACGATACGGTGATTATTTACGATCGCATCCGTGAAAGTCTGAAACTCAGACCCAACGACTCAGTGGATGATGTCATTGATGATGCGGTCAATCAAACGCTGACGCGCTCTATCAATACCACTCTGACTACAACCCTGCCGCTGTTGGCGATTGTCCTGTTTGGGGGTGCAACCCTAAAATTCTTTGCCCTGGCCCTGATCATTGGCTTCCTATCCGGTGCCTATTCGAGTATCTTTATCGCCAGTACACTGCTGGCCTGGTGGCGGTCGCGGTCGCCGGTTTCGACCGATACGCCGGAGCCGCAGGCTGAGTAGGCGGGTAGAGCGTCAATCACCAATCACCAATATTTTCAAAGAAATTAGACCGTGATGTCTGCTCCTAACCTAGAATCGGCCATCGAGCTCTTGCGCCAGCGATCGCTACGAAACTGGTGGCGAATTACCGGGGGTCTCTGGCTAACCGTAGGTCTCTGGAGCCTATGGCAGCTGCGGGGAGATTTCCAACTGTGGGCCGATTACTTTACCTGGTCAGCGGTGCGCTATGCCCTGGCCTATAATCGCCCGGCGGCAACCGGCTTGGGCCTCTGTGTCGGTTTGACTGTGGCCCTGCTGTACAGCGAGAGTCGCCATATCCTGTGGGGGCTTGCCCCCAGCGAACGCATTCGTCTTGAGAAACAGCTCTCCCGAATTGAAACCCAGGGACCCTCTCATCCGCTGTGGCGGGTGATTCATCGGCGGTAGAAGAAAAATTACAGCTCGCTGGTCGCCATCGCATCAAGAAACAGCGTTGCCTGGGGATGCTTGCGCAAAATCGAAGCGGGGCACTCAGGCGTAATCGGGCCTTGCAGTAGCCGTTTAACAACCTGAGCTTTGTTTTTGCCAAAAGCGACACACATCAGCGACTGAACCGCAAAAATCGCACTCAGGGTGAGCGTATAAGCATACTGAGGAACCTCGTCCAGGGTCGCAAAGGCTCCGCCATCCACCTGCTGTTGCCGATTTTGCCCATCCAGTTTGACCAGTTTGACCCAGCGTGCCTCTTGAAACCGTGTCACCGCTGGGTCGTTGAAGGCCAGATGGCCGTTGGTGCCAATCCCCAAGAGGGCGACTGCCAAGGGCTGCGATCGCAACAACGCCTCATAGCGCTCACACTCTACAAGCGGCTCCAGCGCATCTCCCTGAAGGTAGTGAAACCCATGGAATGGCAAATGTTGCGCAATTCGCTGGTCTAAATAGGCTTGAAAACTAGCAGGATGGCTGGCCCCTAAACCCAGATATTCATCTAAGTGGAAGCCGGTTACCTTGGACCAGTCGAGGGCCTGGGGGTGGGTTCGGAGGTGGGCAAGCAGGGACCGTTGAGAATTGCCGGTGGCAAAGATAGCGGCGGCTTGAGCTTGAGTGATTAGAGTTTGGCTCAGCTGCTCGATGACTCGGGTCGCAGCCGCTTGGGCCAGGTGGGTGGCGGTATCGTAAACTTCCACCGTCAGGGCATCCGCATCAAAGACTTCAAGAAGTGTCATAACTCGGAGTAAGACTGCAACCGTGCGCTAAGCTTTTTAATCTAGGCTTTCTGCTGAGGGATGAAAGTATTTTGAATGCTAAGGGGTGAGTCTTAAATTTTGGGTTCCTCTACTGAAAACTGAAGACTCAAGATTGAGAACTCAATTTGAGTTTCCCTCCTGAATTCTTCCCAAATCCGTTTCCCACACAATTGTTCTGCCCATGTCCATGTCCAAGGTTAGCTTTCGTCCGCGCCTGCTCTGGTTAATTGGTCTCCTGCTGGTGGGGCTGATCGTATCAGAAACCCTCGTACACTTGGTGACCGAGTCTTGGTGGTTTGAGACAGTTGGCTTTGCTGAGGTGTTTTGGACCCGGCTGCGCTGGCAGGGTGTGATCGCAGCGGTCGCCTTTGGGGTCTACTGGGGGGGCTTATTCATCAGCTATGGCGTTGCCCAGCGAGTCACCCGCGATCGCCAACTCGTGGTCCGCGAAAACCGCGACTGGGACCCCTACGTTCCTCTGTTGATTCGCTATGCCTGCCTGGTCATGATGACGCTGCTGGCATTGAGTGCGGCGATCAAAAGTGCAGGCGCTTGGGAAATGGTGCCAAAGTTTCTTGACCCGATCGGGTTTGATGTCCAAGATCCGATTTATGGGCGCGACGTCAGCTTCTATATCTTTCGGCTGCCCTTATACGAACAGCTGCATCAAGGGCTGCTTGAGCTGCTAATTTGGAGCAGTTTGATCACGCTGGGGATTTACGGCCTCAAAGGCGAAATCCGCCCTGAGCGCGGCTGGAAATATTTTTTGACGGGGGATGCCAAAAGCCACCTGTGTGTCTTGCTGGCGGGGCTAGCTCTGGTCACGACCCTGGGGTTTTGGCTGGCCCGCTTTCAGCTGCTGTATTCCACCAGCGGGGCGGTCTTTGGAGCCGGCTACATTGATGTGAATGCCCGACTGCAATCGTTTACGGTGCTAGGTATCCTGGCCTTGGTGGTGGCAGGGTTATTTTTAGCCTCGATCTGGCGCAGTGGCTTTTTACTGCCCATGACCGCCATTGGTTTCTTCTTAGGGGCGCTGGTCTTGCTCGGGGGTGCTTATCCGAGTGCCCAGCAAAAGCTGGTGGTCGAACCCAACGAACTGACTAAAGAAACCCCCTTTATCGAGAACAATATTGCTCTCACCCGTCAGGCCTATGGCCTTGATCAGGCCCGTACAGAGAGTTTTGAGGTCGAAAACCAGCTGACCGCTGCCGACGTTAGCAATAATACGGCCACCCTGGAGAATATTCGCCTGTGGGACTATCGCCCCTTACTCGATACCTATAGCGGTTTGCAAACGTTGCGTCCTTACTACCGCTTTCAAGATGTTGATGTTGATCGCTACACCCTTAACGGGGATTATCGGCAAGTGATGCTGTCGCCTAGAGAACTCCAGGATGACGCCCTGCCAGAGCAGGCCAAAACCTGGATCAACCAGCGACTCGTCTATACCCACGGCTATGGCCTGGCCATGAGCCCGGTCAACCAGGTGACCACCGAGGGGCTGCCAGAGCTGTTTATTAAAGATTTACCCCCTAATAGCTCAGTCGATCTTGAGATTGATCGACCCCAAATTTACTATGGCGAGCTGACCGATAACTATGTCTTAACCGGGACCGGGCAAGCAGAATTTGACTACCCGGTTGGCGGGGATAATGCGACCCATGAGTATGCAGGGCTAGGCGGTGTGCCAGTGGGGTCGCTGGGGCGACGGCTGGCCTATGCTTACGATCTCGGCAGTTTGCAGCTATTGTTGTCCAACTACCTAAATGCCGAATCGCGACTGCACTACCACCGCCTGATTCGCGATCGCATTCAGCAGCTAGCACCATTTTTGCTGTTAGACAACGATCCCTATATGGCCGTGATTGACGGTCGCCTGCAGTGGATTGTCGATGCCTATACCCTGAGCAATCGCTACCCCTATGCCGAGCCCATCCAGCTAAGTCGCAATGCCAACCAGCTGCTACAAGATAGCAGCGTAGCCCAAATCGCAACGCTGGGGACTAACTACATCCGTAACTCGGTCAAGGCTGTGGTGGATGCCTATGACGGCACCGTCCAACTCTATGCGGTGGATAAAACTGACCCGATTTTGGCCGCCTATGAGCGGATTTTTCCCACCCTATTCGAGACCTCGGTGCCCCCCAATTTGGGAGCCCATTTTCGCTATCCCCACGATCTTTTCAAAATCCAGGCGCATATGTATCGGGAATACCACATGCAGCGCCCCAGCACCTTCTACAACCAGGAAGACCTTTGGGACTTTCCTACCCAGGTTTCTCGAGAAGAAACTGAGGAACTGGTGGAACCGTACTACGCAATTATGCGGCTGCCCGAAGCTGAGGCCGAAGAATTCATGCTGATCCTGCCGTTTACGCCCGTGTCTAAAAATAACATGGTGGCGTGGATGACGGCCCTGTGCGATGGCGACAACTACGGCCAGCTGCTGGTATACGAATTTTCAAAGCAGTCGCTGATTTATGGCCCCCGTCAAATCGAAACCCGGATTGATCAAAATCCTGAGATTTCTGAACAACTCACCCTCTGGAACCAAGAAGGCTCAGCGGTGTTTCGGGGGGATCTGCTGGTGATTCCCATCGATCAGTCGCTGCTGTATGTTGAACCGGTTTATCTGCAGGCCACCACAGGGCAGCGCAATGCGATTCCTGAGCTTAGGCGGGTGATTATGGCCTATGGCGACACTATTGTGATGACCAACACCCTCGACGAAGCCATTGTTTCTATCTTTGGTGAGTCGGCTGTGGCTTCTAAACCCACCGCTCCTCCTCCAGCGGGCGCTCCTCCAGCAGATGAGCCCTCAAATGGGCCTTCAAACAATGAGCCCTCAAACAATGAGCCCTCAACAGGTGTGTCTGATGTCCCGGTGCTCAACGCGACTCAACGCCAGCGGCTAGAAGCCGCCCTGGAAGCTTACGAACAAGGGCAAACTGCCCTCCAAGAAGGCGA
>JBCDDJ010000362.1:0-6923 GCA_039180385.1 Cyanobacteria bacterium P01_G01_bin.38
AAACGGCTGATACTGTGACTCCCATGACGATGCTTGGACATTTCCCTGCGCTCACACTTCAGGCTTGATCATATCTGGAAGCCTGCTAAAGCCTCCCACTGAAAGTGGGTAGTTTCTACTAGCGTGTTTGGGACCATGAACACCTGTTGGAAGGTTCTCAATGGCCAGCGCGCCCGGCCTACTCAGCCAGTTGCTTAAGCGCGTGGCACAAAATATCGGTTACGCGGGGGTCCTTTAGGGAGTAGTAGGCAAGCTTGCCGTCGTTGCGGTATTTCAGGATATTCAGGTCGCGGAGCTTTCTGAGGTGGTGGGAGGCAGTGGCTATCTTAAGATTCAGCAGAGAGGCGACATCACAGACGCACAGTTCCTCGCCGTTGCGCAGTGCGTACAAAATTTGAATTCGCGATCGGTCAGCCAGTGCCCCAAACAAAATTTGGGCGGCTTCTAGCAGATCTTGCCCCGGCAGGGTCTCACCGATCTGGGCGACTAAATCCACATTGAAGCAGCGTACTTGGCAAACATCACGGGGTGGGGTCACAGATTTCACAAGGTTCAGGCGCTACAGGTCAATTCTAAAGATTAAATCGCTATTACAGTTCCGTTTTTGGAATCAAAAATGATTATCATTCTTATACAGCTTAGCGGATTTGAACCTGTAGGCATCCCTATGAATGTAACGGCAAAGGACTTACCAGCAAAAGATCAGCACAGCCCGGTTGTTGCCGCCCTGACGATGGATTCCCCCACTGCAGAAACCCCGCCTGCCTGCCTGGGCGGGCAAATGAGGCGCTACCGTTGGAGCACCTCAGAAAAAACGGCAACCGTGGTTTACGAAACTTTGGGGTCAGGGCCTACGGTGCTACTACTGCCGGCGTTTAGTACGGTTTCGACGCGGGTTGAACTGGCTCGGATTGCCCAGGCGCTGGCCGCCCAGTTTCAGGTGGTAGCGCTGGACTGGTTGGGGTTTGGGGACTCTGAGCGACCGACCTGGGGCTATGGGCAATCACTCTACCAGACCTTACTCAAGGACTTTGTACGGGACTGCTGCCCCCACCCAGCTGGGATTGTTGCGGCGGGACATGGGGCTGGGTACGCCCTGCACCTAGCCCAAACCGAACTGACGAGCGATACACGCCTACTGCTGGTGGCCCCCACCTGGAAGGGACCGCTGCGGGCGATGGGCGCACCCAGCTGGTTGGTAACTGGAGTAAGAAACTTGATTCGGCTGCCGGTCATTGGGCCAGCGCTCTATGGTTTGAACACGCGACCGGCCTTTTTGAAGTGGATGTACCAGCGACATGTCTTTGTTGATGGGGCACAGCTGACGCCGGCATTTATGACGCAGCGATATCGCTTGACCCAGCAGGCTGGTGCTCGGTTTGCGCCAGCGGCTTTTGTCACAGCCGCCTTGGACCCCATGACCGATCGTGAGGAATGGCTACAGGTGGCCACGGCAGCCGCTCAAAACATGACGACCCATGTGATTGTGGCAGACCAGGCACCGCCTCAGTCGCTGGCTGAAATGCAGGTCTTGTCTGAGCTGCCGGGTGTCAGTAGTGACCACCTGCCGGGCTCGCTGGGGCTGTACGAAGAGTACGGGGATAGGGTAGGCGCGATCGCGCTAGATGTCTTCTTGACATAGGTCTTCTCGGCATAATCTGGCCCAGCATTCTCTCACTAGCATTTTCTCAAAGGAATCTAAGGAGATTTTTTATGTTAGCCAACGACTCATACGATACTGTGCCCGTCACTGTCTTGACGGGATATTTAGGGGCAGGCAAAACCACGTTACTCAACCGCATTCTCACCCACGAGCACGGCAAGAAGGTGGCGGTGATCGTCAACGAGTTTGGGGAAGTGGGCATCGACAATCAGCTGGTGATCGATGCGGATGAAGAAGTCTTTGAGATGAACAACGGCTGTATCTGCTGCACGGTGCGGGGGGACTTGATTCGCATCATTGGCAACTTGATGAAGCGACGCGATCGCTTCGATCATCTGGTCATTGAAACCACGGGGCTTGCCGACCCGGCTCCGGTGATTCAGACCTTTTTTGTCGATGATGAGGTGCAGAACCAAGCTCGGCTAGACGCGGTGGTGACCGTGGTCGATGCCCGCCATATCTGGCAGCACTGGGAGGCCGATGAAGCGGTAGAACAAATTGCCTTCGCCGATGTGATTTTACTCAACAAGACTGATTTGGTCACAGCTGATGAGCTGGCCGAACTGGAACAGCGGATTCGGGGGATGAATGCGATCACAAAGATCTACCGCACCCGCGACGCCCAAATCGAAATGGATGCATTATTAGGCATCAATGCCTTTGACTTGAATCAGGCGCTGCAAATTGACCCCGATTTTCTCGATGAGCTCGCCCACGAGCACGATCAAACGGTGGGTTCGATGGCCCTAGTCGAGTCTGGCGAACTCGATGGCGAAAAGCTGAACAACTGGCTTGGGGAACTGCTGCGCGACCACGGTCCCGATATTTTTCGGATGAAAGGCATCCTCAACGTGGCAGGTGAAGACAATCGCTTTGTCTTTCAGGGGGTCCATATGCTGTTTGACGGTCGCCCAGATCGCCCCTGGAAGCCCGACGAAACTCGCAAAAACGAGCTGGTCTTTATTGGTCGCAATCTCGAACAGCTGCAGCTAGCAGATCGCTTTCGCGCCTGTTTGGTGAGCCCCTAATGGCTAGTCGCAAGCCCAAAGGAAGGTTCAAAACAAAAGCACGGACAGAGCTGGCGCTGCTGTGGCAGACTGTCATGAAAGAATATGTGACGGCGGTGGCCTGGTGCCCAACGGGTGACCGACTGGTTGCCAGCTCTGCCGCAGGGGAAGTTGCCATCTACACGCCCAAAAGCGGAGAGGCCACCTTTCTCCAGACTGAGCAGAGCGAATCTGTGGACGCGCTAGCCGTCTCTGCCGACGGTCAGTTTCTGGCGGCGGGGGGCCAGTCCGGCAACGTCTGGATCTGGCAGCTCCAGGGGGATGCCCCAGATGCCCCAGCGAACCCCACACCCATAACAACCCTGGCCCATGCCCGCACCTGGATTGACTGCTTGCAGTGGCACCCTCAGCTACCCCTGCTAGCCTTTGGTCTGGGTCGCTACGCCCAGGTCTGGGATGCAGCAGCCCGCACGGTGGTCACCACTTTAGAGTTTGACACCTCTTCGGTGCTCGATATTGACTGGCATCCCCAGGGACAACAACTTTCCCTCGGTGGCAACCAGAGCATTAAAACCTGGCGATCGGCAGACTGGAATGACGACCCAGATGTGCTAGATATTGGCGGCGCGAGCGGGGCGATTGCCTGGTCACCAGACGGTACCTACCTGGCCTCAGGCAACAACGATCGCTCGGTCATGGTTTGGCCGACCAACAACCCTCACCCCTGGCGCATGCAAGGCTTTCCGGGCAAAGTCCGGCAGCTGGCCTGGTCGCGCCCTACCTCGAGTGCCAGCGGCGGCGATCCTCTACTAGCCTCGGTTTGTGGTGAGGGCATTATCGTTTGGCGAAAAGCAGCTGATTCATCGGCGGGCTGGAAGCCCAAGGTTCTAGATCCGCATCAGGGGACGGTACGTGGGGTGGCGTTTCAACCCGATAGCCTGCTGCTGGCCACTGCCGCTGACGATGGTCGCCTGTGCCTGTGGCATAAAGCTACTCGACTAGGTCAAATTCTGATCGGGGCAACTGGCGGTTTCTCCTGTTTAAGCTGGTCTCCCCAGGGCACCGCTTTAGCCGCTGGTGGTAGCCAGGGAGAGCTATTAGTGTGGTCTGAAACGATGGCGGGGCAGGGCTTTCGGTAGCACGAGTTAAATTTGCGGTTAAATTTGCGATCGACTTATTAAGCAGGGTGCGACAGCACAATCAATCGGTTCGGTTTCTTAAAGATTATTGCCGGGAATTTGATTTAAGGAGAATCCCATGTCAAAGACATCCGCTTACATTCGGCCTTTTTACACTGCTACCTTGAGCTGTGCAGCTACTGTTTCGGTGATGGTCGCCCCTGCCAGTGCTGGCGAGTACGATTACTTTCCCATTACAGCGGGCGATCGCTCAATTCGATACCTGTTAGACTCAAACGCTCAGGGCGATCAGATCGGTAGCGTACCTAGTCTACCTGCAGGTTCCCTAGAGGGTTTTCTGATCTCAGATACAGGGGAGACAACCTTCTGGTCTAATCCGGATAAGCTTACTTACCCAACCGCCATTAATGACTCTCGCCAAGTTGTGGGGGTTAATATTCCTCTAGCAGGTGGGTTGCCCGAAGGTTTTGAGCGCGATGCCAACGGCATTGAAAACCCGTTTAACTTTCCTGGCGGACTAGGCACCGTTCCATTTGGCATCAACAATAGCGGTGTTTACAGCGGGTTTTATATTACCCCTGCAGGGCGGCGCGGATTTGTCTCAGCCCCTTCTGTTTCGCTGTTTCGTAGCGTTGAGTTCCCAGGGGCCGCTGAGACACAGCTATTCGGGCTCAACAACGCTGGTCAAGTGGGGGGTGCCTATTACGACCAGCAGGGGCAAGCTTTTCCGTTTATCTACGATATCAACAGCGAATCGTTTAACCTGCTCCCCCAACCGACTCCCGGCAATTATGTGGTGACCAGTCTGAACGATGCTGGTGATGCGGTCATTTTTGGCCTACGGGACATGACCGAGGGCTATGCAGACCGGAACAGCTTTGTGTTCAATGCAGCACGGGGAACCACTACCGAGCTGCTTTACCCCGGTGCCCTCGAAACCTATGGCTATGACATCCGTAGTGATCGCAGTGTGATTGGCTATTACCTCAACCCAGACGATACTTATGGTGGTTTTTTGGCCGCCGCTGCCGTGCCTGAGCCTAGCTCGCTCGCTGTTTTGGCTTTGGTGCCAGGGCTATTTTGGCTGCGACGGCGAACCTGATCTAGCTCCGGGGGCCTCTGGTTTAACGGCCAGTGGGTCGAACTTCGCTATTCATCTGCTATTGATAGCATGCCAGCTTTGTAGAAGCTGTCCGGTTAAACGGCTGGTGGAAAAAAGTCGTGCAAATATCACATGGGATATTAGAATGATAATCGTTATCAGAATTATACGGTTCTGCATATCTTTACTATGTCTTCCCCCTCTCTTGCGTCTCCGCCTGCTGACCCTGACACTTCTGCCCCTGCTAGCCCTGCCTCCACCAGCGCTGCCTCCACTAGCCCTGCCCTAGTGCATCGTCCCCGGCGGCTGCGGCGCACCCAGGGGCTGCGGCGCATGGTGCAGGAGACGGTGCTCACCACTGCTGACCTGATCTATCCGCTGTTTGTGATGGAGGGCGAGGGGCAGAAGGTGGCGGTGCCCTCAATGTCTGGCTGTTTTCGCTACTCTCTAGATCTGTTGCTGGAGGAGGTCCAGTCAGCCTGGGAGCTGGGCATCGGTGCGATCGCGCTGTTTCCCCTGATTCCGGATGCGCAAAAAGACAATGCGGGCACAGAAAGCTATAACCCCGAGGGGCTAATCCCTCGCGCGGTGCGGGCGCTGAAGCAGGCGCTGCCCCAACTGCTGGTGATTACAGACGTGGCCCTTGACCCCTACAGCAGTGAAGGTCATGACGGCATTGTGAAAGCGGGACAAATTCTGAATGACGAGACGGTGGCCATCCTGGTGAAGCAGGCGCTGGCGCTGGCCGAAGCGGGCGCTGATGTGGTGGCCCCGTCGGATATGATGGATGGTCGGGTTGGAGGCATTCGGCAGGCTCTGGATGCTGAAGGGTGGATCAACGTGGGCATTCTCGCCTACTCGGCCAAGTATGCCTCGGCATACTACGGCCCGTTTCGCGATGCTCTAGAATCTGCCCCAAAATTTGGCGACAAAAAGACTTACCAAATGGATGCGGCTAATGCGAGGGAGGCCCTAAAAGAGATTGATTTGGACATCGCAGAAGGGGCGGACATCGTCATGGTGAAGCCTGCCCTGGCCTACCTAGACGTTATTTGCCGGATTAAGCAGCACACCCACGTGCCCGTTGCGGCTTATAACGTCAGTGGAGAATATGCCATGATCAAAGCCGCTGCCCAGCAGGGTTGGATTGACGAACAGACCGTGATGTTAGAAACCTTGACCAGCATTAAGCGAGCTGGGGCGGACGTGATTTTAACCTACTTTGCCAAAGAAGCGGCTCGGCTGCTTCAGTTTAGGTGAGAGGGAGACAGTTGTATTAATGTAGGCGGCTAATTGTTTCTGTTCTAGTCACTATGATGACGATGTTGACAATGACGTTTTCGGCTGAGTTAACGCGCATTTACGAGCTGTTTCAGTTGCCCTTTATGCAGCGGGCACTCATAGGTGGTGTTCTCATTGGGCTAACGGGGGGCCTAATGGGAAGCTTCACCGTTGTCCGGCAACTCTCTTTTTTTAGTGATGCACTGGGGCACTCGGCGCTGTTGGGGATTAGCATGGGCATTTTGCTGGGGTTTGACCCTGGCTGGATTTTGTTACCCTTTGCGGTTATCTTTGCGTTGGCGGTGACCTACTGCCTAGAGCGCACCGGGCTATGGACCGATGCGTTGTTGAATGTGATCTATTCTTCTTCCCTCGCCTTTGGCATCATTTTGCTCAGCTTTAGAGACGGCTATCAGAACAGCCTGAGTCAGCTCCTGTTTGGCGATATTTTGGCAATGCAGGGCACGGACCTGATGCTGAGCGGTATCCTTTTGGTCGGGTGTGCGCTGTTTTTGGGGCTGACGTTGCGATCGCAGCTTCTCCTCACACTGCATGAGCCGCTGGCCCGGTCTCGCGGTGTTTCGGTCTCGGCCCAGCGAACGGCTTTTATTGTGCTGCTGGCATTAGTCGTCGGCGTGTCTATCAAGGCGATTGGGGTTTTGTTGATTAGCGCCTTTGTGGTGATTCCTGCCTGTACTGCCCGTACCTTAGGTCGCACCTTTAGCCAATAC
>JBCDDJ010000363.1:0-6915 GCA_039180385.1 Cyanobacteria bacterium P01_G01_bin.38
GTCTGAGCTCAAACAAGGTCTGATCTTCTTCGGCATTCAAGCTGACCTGCAATCGAGGCGTAGACATAGAATTAACAGGGCTATGTTGGCTGCCTCTACTATAGACCCACAGCCATATTTAGTTCTGGCCATCTACTTATCACTCCCATAGCCCAAATTGCCGATCTCCAGACAACCGCCTCGATGCTGAACCCATAGGGGATATGCGGATACCTCTGCTCAAAGTTCTTCATGGGGCTAACGTGCGCTGGCGGAAAGACAACTTCAGTCTACTTTCTCGATCACCTTAATTTCATGAATCGCTAGCTGCGCACTACTATCCCCATCCACTCGGGTTCGCCCTATCCACTCCAGTAAGCGCTCCGGCGTCAAGGTTTTGAACCAAGCGCTGAAGGCAGATTCCAGTCGGTCACTATCCTCACGATTGAGGATCACCCGGTTCATGCTCTCCCAGAGCTGGGTCGGGCCTTCTTCCCGGTCATAAAGCCAGATATAGAATAGGCTGCTCTTCAGAAACCACCGCCATGAGTCATAATCACTGAGCATGTACCCAGCAACGTCTACGACTGAGTTGGCTTCAACAACTCGGAAGGAGCCGTCATAGACCCCTTCATCGATCACACAGGTCACCAAAAACAAGGCCATGATCTATTGCTCTTCATATTGCCATCTTTGGACACCTCGAACCCGACGCTTGGTTAACTTTAATATCGCCAGGGCTCTACGAATATTGCCCTTGAGTTTTTCGCCCCTAGATCGCTACCCTAACAACAGAGACTGAACACCACATGGCTAATCAGGACTATCACCCCCCTGTCAACGGACTCCTCACCTATGGCGAGGGCGCTGCCACTTCTAAACAATGGCCTAATTATGTCCAGAAATTGGGGCTACAGGAAACCCATATCCCTGAGCTGATCCGCATGGCCCACGATGAGACTCTCAACCCAGCAGATTCCGAGAGTCTTGAAGGGGTAGTATGAACGTTCCAGAAAATGCCATCATTCCCGATGCCAAGCTATCTCGCTACTTGCTAGTGCAGAGACCTCGTAACGATAAGTCCAAATTTCTGGCTCAAGCTGGCTTCACATTAGAAAATCCCAATGCTCTCAAAGCTGCATTGCGTCAACTGATTACGATCAATGATGCAATCGAAGATCGTACCGATGAATACGGCACCTACTATCAAGTTACCGGCAAACTATCTGGTACCAATGACGTAACCCTTGATGTTTTAACCATTTGGCTACGTCGCAAAATCGACCAGCAATTTCAATTCATCACCCTGATTCCTAATAAGGAGACCGATTCATGAAACTTGAGCTATACCAAGAGATTGCACTTAATCGAGATTTCCCTGAAAACGGCCTACACCAGGGAGATGTGGCCACCCTGATCGACTATGTCCCGCATCCTTCAAACGGTGAAGAAGGGGCTGTTCTAGAAATCTTCAATGCCTTGGGTAAAACCATTCGCGTTGTCACCGTTCCCATCTCTAGCATCGAAGCTCTTAAGCCTTCTGATGTGCTGTCGATCCGTCGCCTAGCAGAGGCGTCTTAAATATTCTGGGCAAGGGGCAATCCAACTTCTGCTTTCGAGATCCCATAGCGCCCGGCGATCGCAATCGCCTGCTCAATCTGCCCCCTCGATACCTTAAACCGGGCTAGCCCCAGCGCTGAATCACGTTGCGCTTCGGCAGACCAATCCGATGGAGTAGGCTTGGCAACTTGAGTCGCATCGGTCTGAACATCGGGCCGCACTGTGCCTCGCTCACGCATAGCTCTGGCCTCCTCACAGCGCAGCTCCAGATTGGCCCAATCCCCTTGCTTGAGCAGATTGTTCAGGTAGGTTTTGGCATCCCCTAGCTCGGCTGGCTGCTCCAGCTTGCGTTTACGCACCTGACACGCCTTGATCAGCCAAGGGTCAAAATCATTGCGCCCTGGCCCCACCCACCATTGACCAAAACCATGGGCGACCATGTCTAGTCGTTTATGCTGAGGAGCCACAAACCGCAACTTTGATTTGGCCATACCTGGGTTATTGGCCCACAGGTCGGATAGGTCAATGGTTTCGGGGGGCTGAGTATATTTCACCATGCCAATTTGGATCGCCTTGGGGCGAGGACTAACTTCAGCGCCTAGTTGTGAAACAGGTAAACCAAAATTCTCTTCTCTAAACCCTTCTTTTTCAAGATCTTGAAGTTTCTTCTTTAAAGCTCGGTCATTTGACCGACGATGCTCCGGTTGTTTGACCGACGGGTCTTCGGTTATTTGACCAGTGGGTTGTCGGTTATTTGACCGATGAGGGGGTATCTCGTCGGTCAAACAACCGACAAGGCTTGGGTCATTTGACCGACAGGGCAGCGTGTCGTCGGTCAAATGACCGGCGAGAGCCGCTTGGATTTCGGGCACCCTCACCTGATATTCTTTGGCAGCTCCCCGCTTGGCCGGAGCCTTCGTTGCAATAAATCCTCGCTGCTCTAGGATGATCAAGCGTTTGCGGATCTGTTTATCGGTAGCAATGCCGAGCAAAAGCTGCTCAAACTCACGGATGGGCCTGGCCCCTATCCAGGGGCGTTCAACATCAGGATCATGGGCCATCGCAGCATTGGCCCAATATTCAAAGATGTTTAGCAGGGCCGCACCACAGGCATCGTGATTCAGCAGGTCATAGTAGTCCTGCCGGACAATGGCCAGGACTTGTTTAGCACGATGGGGGATACAAGATTCTCGGGTCATGATGTGTCCTCTATTTTTTGGAAGGTCGAATTAGGCCAGACAACAACGATCTAACCAGGAGGGTTATTCAAAAATCGGGGGCATAGAAGCCAGGATTGCTGGCGTCTTCGAGAGCGCTTCCCTCCCATTCAAAAATCAGGGTGGTGACTTGCTTTTTCTGCCTGGACTTGCGCTTGACTGGCGCATGGTGACGCCTGACAAGATGCCACTCATAGCCACCCCATGAAACACGGTCTCCTGGTGTGGGATCGCAATAGAAGGCGAGCACATAATCGCCCTCAATTTGGCATCGCTTAGCATAGGCGATTTGCTCCTTAACTTGCTCAGGCAGTTGAAAGCGACAGAGGAAAAAGACCGAGTTACGACGGACTCGTATCACGCTCTGCCGTGGCGTTCCCAAGATGTATTCAGGCATGGATACCTCCCTGGTAAACAAACCGACGCTTGTTCGCTCCATCCAGCTGTGACGAGTATTCAGTGGGGTAAAACTCGACTAGAGACCGGGCCAAACCCGATAGATAGGGCCGCAGCGCGGCTCGATGCCCTGAGGTAAATGCCTGGTCGAGACTCCGCGCTAAGAATGACTTGTCGGGATAGCGAGCCATGTACTTAGCGATCCGCTCAATCGCATCTCGGGTGGTGTAGGGTGTACCTGGTATGGTCGGATAAGTCTCGTGGATGGGTTCGATGTTTAGATCCGCCAAAGTGACAGGTGAAATTGAGCTAAATTCCTGGGCCTCATAGACTTCTGCAACAACCTTCGGTCCCTGACCTAGAGACTCCGACAGCGGTACAACTTGAATGCGCGGAGGTTGATGTTGGGTGATCAAACTGGGCGGTTTCGCCCCCTGCTGACGGGTGTCGAACTCTGGAAAGAACCGCAACAAGGATCTCACCGGACAAGGGGCATTGTTCCAGTGAGGATTGACATCAAACAACAACCACTCGGGGATGCTGAAAGTCTCTCCGGTAGCTCGGTAGCTGTTGCCTTCACCCCTGAGTACCTCATACTTACCGGAAGGGAGATACCCCACTCCTGCCTGCTCATTTCGCTCTGTCCAGGCGATCGCAACTTCGTTCTTAAACGTCTCGGCCCAGCCATCGGGCACCCCGTTGGCCTTGGCGGTCTTGCCGTGCAGGATAATCCGAGCATAGCCGCTGAGTTTCGCGAAGCCTGTGAGGGTCAGCGACCACAGCTGATCGGCTTCAGCATCCCCCAACTGACGCGCCACCCGGCTCAGTTCATCGAGCACCCAGCACTGATTCTTGAGGCCATGCATCCCGGCTTTGGCAATACGTTCGATCAGCAAGCGATAGCCCGCCAGGGCAGCTGTCTCGCTGCCGCTGACCACACCCGAAAAAGCAATTGGATAGACATCATCATCTCGGGTGATGTAGTAGATGTCGCGACCATAGAGGGCTTTCTCCAAAATAGCCATGAGCATAATCAAGGTGGTCTTGCCACTGCGTTGGCCACCGGCTGCGCCAAAGGTGGGTCGGGACAGGTAGCGATTGATATCGAGGCCATCCTGGGTCAGGGCCTTCAGCAGGTAGGCGGCTCGGTACTCCACCGGCTGTGCCAGGAACTGGGGATTGATGTCCCGGTTGGCGAATAGTTGCCCCAGATGTTCAGGCACCTCAATCGCTTCTATGGGCTCAGGTGGGGTGGGGACATCCTCAGCCCTCACTGGAATGGCCTTGAGTTGAGTGTTCTCGCCTACGGTCTCATGTGTTTCACTACCCACCGACCCGATCGCCTGCCGAAGGGATCTCATTTCATCTTCTCCAGCCAAGACAAAATCGGCCAGCTCTGAGCCATCGACGCGCATCAGCAGCTCAGGAGACTCTTTGATATGCGGCAGGTAGGCTTCTTGAAAGCGCCTCAGGCAGCTCTCCCACACAAAGGCCCGATGGTTATCGGTGGGCAGCTGCGCCAGGGCCAGGGCAATTCGGTCACCACAGTTAAGGATGAGGGCATATTCTGCCTTTTGTTTGGCGCTCATGTACTGGTAGTCGCTGAGATCTACTTCCACCGGCAGGGATTCTTTGGCGACTTTCCCCAGGAGGCTCTCTAGCCCCACTTCCAGGAAGGGAAACAGCATGATTCGCCCAGTGCGGCGGGCCTGCCCCGTGACCGTTCCGAGATAGCCTGCTGCACCACCGAGCAATGGGATTAAGGCAAACCCTGGCACAGTGACCAGGGAGAATCCGCCCAGGACCATCGAAGTCAGCCCAATCGCTTTCTTGAGGCCGCCGAAGATGCGATTCTGCTCCGCTTCTCCGCGCAAGAAATCCACATGGTCGTGAAAGGCGCTCAGCACCTGCTGATGAATAACGCTTTCCATCGTCCTCAGGCTCCCACTAGCTCTTCATTGTCTGGGGCCGAAGCCAGTGCCCAGAACACCTCGAAGCCAAAGACGTTCAACACACCGTAGATGAGCAGCGCCGCTGAACTGATACCGGGGACGGTGTAGAGGGTGCGAAAGAAGACACCCCCTTCGATCAGGTACGTCGAGAGAATCGCCATCGCTGAAAAGGCATAGTCCCCCAGTCCGGCATACTCATACTCTTTGGCGCGGACCTTGGCAATCGCAAGTGCCTGGGGGGAGAGGTCTACCACTTTTCGGTTTTTGACCGCATCCAGACGACGCTTGCGCAGGTCGATGGACACCCGGCGAATAATCCGGGCTTCGATCCCCTGGATGACGGCGCTGAAAAGAATGGCGGCGTAGAAGTTGAGATCGGTCCACACTAGAAATTCTGGGCCAAACCCTGGCCCCAGCTTGGCGTAGAAGGGCAACCAGGACAACAGCGCGTCGATGCCTGCACCCAACAGCCCAAAGGGATTGGGGATCAGTCGGGAAAGGTCGGCCCCATCCTCGACCCCGGGTTTGGGCACAAATCGAATCTCGGCAGCGGGGCGCTCATCTTGGCGGGGCATGACCGAGTAGAGCGATTCGACGCTGAGACCAAAACTGGCGGCAGCGGCAATGTAGAGAGCGTATTTAGCCCCACCGGAGGGGTTCGTCGTCCAGGCAATGGCTTTGGCGACCCACTCGGCGGGGGCAAACAGATAGGCTCCAATCGGGCGGCGCTTAACCCGACTGCCCCATTGTTTAGTGGCCGGGGTGCTCCCTTCAGGGGAGGGGAGATAGGTGCGGTAGTAGTTTTTGGGCGTATTCGCAGTCATGATGGTGTAACTCTCAATTGATGGTGTTGTAGGTGCATAGGTCTACCCGGTTGAGATCTGGGCGCTCATCGAGGGTCACCAGCTGGCCGTGCTTGGCGGCTCCGACTAGCTGATCGCCCTCGAATAAGGGCACCCACTCAGGTCCGGCGTAGGGCATCTCGTTGAGGTTAAGGCCCCAGGCCAGAATGTCCTGGCGTCGGCTACCGGGCTCAGTGCGCAGGCTGACCAGCTGCCGTCCGCAGTCGTCTTGTCCCAGGCGGGCGGCAGCATAGGCATCGGAGATAGCTTTGTCGGTTTCAACTCGACGCAGCTGCTGGGTGCGTCGGTGAGATTCCCGCAGGGCATGGGCTTTATCGGCATCCCACACGGCGATGGTGTTGGAAGTCCCGGCCCAGCCAATCAGGGCACAGCCTATAAGCAACCCCAGGCAGGCCATTTGGGTATAAAAGCTATGGCGACGACGAATCAGCATAGGAGAAAAGGCGAAAGGCAAAAGGTGCTAGCGTAGCCATGCCCCTTGGGCTATAAGGCGAAAGGCGAAATAGGCAGCCATTGTGTAGGCAGAATAGGCAGGTAGGCGAGAACACACTGAAATACCGTAGGCACGTTCTGCCTACTCTGCCTTTGAGTTGCCTAATAGGCCACCTGCTCGACTGCCTGTTGGGCTGCCTACAAGCTCCGCTGGTGTGACAGTTCGGGTGGAATAGCCAAGAATTGCGATCGCAACGCCACAAAACAACGCGATCGCAACCCCAGCAGCCACCCGTCCTGATTGCTCACGGGCTTTTAGTTGATAGAGCCGCTGCCGGATGGCAAAAAAAGGGCGTCTACATCGACAGCAGGCAGGGCTTTGCCAAAATGGGGCACCGTAAAGGCTCCAAATTGGAAGCGTTTGGGCTGGACCGGGGTTAAGCGGCTCACCAGGGCATGCTCAAAATAGGTGCCGTCGATGAGTTCTTGGACAGCTGGGGTGGCCGCATCGGCTAA
>JBCDDJ010000364.1:0-6904 GCA_039180385.1 Cyanobacteria bacterium P01_G01_bin.38
ATCCTGATTGACCGACGACGGTGGCAACTGCTCTGAGGCTGGAGGGAGATCGGGGTTAGCGTCTGCTTCGTGATCGCCCTTGGCAAAAGCGATGTCCTGTTTGCCAGCACCTTTAGATTTCAGCACCCCATCCCAAGACTTCCGAGGACGCACAAAAGCCAGCATGCCTTTAACAAAGGAAAATAGCAGCATTTGCCGCTTGATCACCTGCTTGCGTCGAAAGGTTTGCTCTTTGGTTTTCACATAAAAAGACTCAGCTTCCCCGTCGGTTGACAGCTCTAGAGACTGAGCTAACGTCAGCTGTTCGCGCTGTCGCAGATGATCGCTGAGCAACTCCCGCGTTGATGCCTGGGGCTCAAAATACCAGGCACTTCTGCTTAAGCGGGTCAAAGTCCCCAGCACATTAGCCTGCTGGGTCGTCGTGGTCAAGCTCCAATTATCGGCAAATAAGCTGACAATTGCAATAGTTTGAGGCGAGCGATCAAAGGCAGTACAGAGCTGGGCATAGCAACGATGGGTCGGATGCCACAAAAGGCGACTAAACTGCTGATTAAGTTTGCCTTGCTCAGCGGTGAGTAAAGTATCATCAAGCGCCTCAAATCCAAGGGCGGTCAGGGCCTCAGTGCCTTGCTCAACCGCAAACTGGTCTAGGGAAGGGTAGTCAGTAATCCGAGCCGCCTCAAAAATCAGGCCCCCTGGCAGTGTCTGCGTATATACCTGCCAGCGGGCAAGCAAGAAAATTATCCCGGTAGCCAGGACGGTAATCAGCCAAAGTGACCAAGAAGGCATAGGCGGGCTCAAAATAGCGCTAGGACAAAGGATACTAGCAGAGGTAGACGCAGGGCTACTCAGAAGCGCAAATAGTGTAACAAAGCTGCCGTCAGCTGCCCAGATAGCTGCAGCCGTCGTTGTAGATCGCCCAGGTGACGATAGGGGCCACTGCGCTGGCGATGATGAAGGATCGCCCGGGCCAAATATAAATCAATGGCCGGAATCCGGATCAATTGGGCCAGGCTTGCCTGGTTAACATTGACCGTCTCAGGTGCGATCGCGCTGTCCGGGTCATAGTAGCAAAACACTAAAATGGGCACCAGGGGTCGCAACCGCTGCACCGAACTCCCAATCGCCGCTGCCACATCCTCTATACAGGTTAGCGCTATCCCCGACCGGGTAAGTTGCACCAAAATTTGCCCCTGGTGGATTGAAATCCCCGGCAATCGCAACCAATCATCTACAGTGGCTTGATTCACATCAATGCGCACCCCCAGCTTTACCGCCGCCTCAATCTCACCCACTGATTGAAATCGATAGTAAGGATCTTGCTGCAGCCTCACCCGCAGCGGATTCGCCTGAGCCTCCAAGCGGTCAAGTCCCTTAAGCACCTGCCTGGCCAGGAACGTCGTCAAACCTTGCTTCTTCCCATCGCCCATTACCCACTACCCACTACCCATTACCCACTCACCCATCCCCTATCTGATCCAAAAAATACCGTCGCTTTTGCTCAAACTCATACTCCGACAGCAGCCCCTCCTGGCGCAGCCGATCCAGCTCTCGCAGGGCCGTTGCGATCGCATCCACCTGCTGCGGCACCTGCTCCAGCGAGCCTCTCGGTTGGCGAGGCTGCACCATTGGTAAAGCCGCTCCACCGATGCCTTCCCATAGATACCACAGCCCCTCAATGGCGCAGGCAATGCGAGCAATTTGGGTAAACCCGAGTAAAAAATAAATAGCACTCCAGCCATATTGGCCGAGGTAGAGTTTATGCAAAAACGTCAGCGGCACCGGCGTCGGTTGAAAAGCGCCGACAAAAGCGAGTGCGATGGCAAAGCCTCTCCTAGGCATAATTGCAGAGCCTCGCTCTGGGAGAATCAAAACGTTTTGAGTTGGCTCACCTGAATTTTGCTCAACCACCCGCATTGCTGCCAGTAACGATCTAAGAAGTGTCATCAATACAGACAACATTGCCCAAAAGAATGCCCAGACTTAGCAGTTATAGCGGATGTTAGGCCAGTTTTGCTATCTATAATAGAGAAGCAAACGCAAGCGCCACTTAAACCGCATCTAGCTGCTTTGGTTTTTAGCTACTTTAGTGTTTATATGAAGGCAAACATCCGATCTTAAGAAGGGCTGAGTCTTAATCCAAAACTGCTGAGCGGATGATCAATCGACATCAGCTTATCAATAGATTTAGATAAGAGACCTAAAGTAAATTTTTTTGCTAAATCTTGCCGAAGTTTACCCAGACTGCATGTCTGTTTAGATGTACTGGTATAGAGATGGCGATACGCAACGTTAATATCAACACGCAACGTTAATATAAGTCAGTTCTGCATGGTAAACGCTGGATTTGAGAGTGAATGGATAAACCTGGCTGAGCGAGACCCCTATGCAGCCGTAGGTATCTCCGTGACGGCTGAAGATCGAAGAATTCTCAAACGCTATCGCCAGGTCGCCAAACTTCTCCATCCCGATAGCTTAGCGGGGCAAGATGACACCACTAAAGCCTTTGCCAATCAAGTCTTATCTCGAGTAATCAACCCCGCCTATCAGCGTCTCAAGCAAGAAAAAACCCGTTCAGAATCCCTGGCGACGATGCGATTTCGAGTTCGTCGCCTGGCCCGTACTGATCAGTTACATCCCACCTTTGAGAGCGCCAAACAACTGCTTCGCATTCCAGAAGCAGAGATCGAAGTCTTTTATGAAAACGCTCTCACCCAGCTGGCAGAAAATCAATTTGACTCCCCAAACGCATTTGCAACAGCGCTAGAGCAGCTTAGTCAGCTCAATAACGTCTTCTTGCGCCGCAAGATGGGCGACGTCGTCATTCGCGAAAAGCGCCGGGGCCTCATGGCCGCTACGCCAGCTATGCGCAGTGAGGCTGAGACCCCTGAGCCAGATCCCCCAGAGATCAACTATGCCGAAAAATACGGCATTCGGGCTCGGGCCTATCTCAATCAGCAAAACTACGAAATGGCTATCCAAGAGCTCAGAGAAGCCCTCAAGCTTGAGCCCAACAACGCTGAGTATCATTCCATGTTAGGGCAAGCTTACTTTGTCAGAAAACAATATGGAATGGCCAAGGCCCATCTCAAACGCGCCAGTCAGCTTAACCCCAACCACCCGATCATCCAAAAGTATTTAGAAAAGATTGAAAAAGTACAACCTGGGGCCAAAAAAAAATCCACGGTCCCCAAAAATAATGGAACCCGGCCTATGGCTAAGTCCTCCTCCCTTAAAGACCCCCGCAGCAGTTGGTTAGGGCGATTATTTGGCAAGTAATCAACCCGTGCTACCCAGCCTACCAACAGGTGAGGATATCTCGCCTTTGCGGATAGACTGGTAAACGCCTAGGCTGATACGTATGAATGGTTTCAAGTAACCAAAGTTATATATCCCTGGGAGTGAATAACAAAATGGGGTTTTTTGATTCAGAGATTGTCCAAAAAGAAGCGATGCAACTCTTTCAAGACTATCAAGGGTTGATGCAGCTGGGTAGCGAGTACGGCAAATTTGATCGCGAAGGTAAAAAGCTTTTCATTGAGCAAATGGAGAGCATTATGGACCGCTATCGGGTGTTTATGAAGCGGTTCGAGCTATCTGAGGACTTTATGGCTCAGATGAGTGTTGAGCAGCTCAAGACCCACCTGGGGCAGTTTGGCATGACCCCCCAAAAAATGTTTGAGCAAATGAACCAGACCCTGGAGCGCATGAAGGCAGAAATCGATCCGTAGCGGCCCTGTCCATTGCTTTTTTATGGGCGGATAAATTCTGACGGACGTCGGAAATTTTCTACGGGTGTATTTTGCAAAGCCTGGCTCATAAAGTCGCGCCAGACCGGAGCCGCATATCCCCCGCCGGTTGCACCTTTACCCATCGGAGTATAGTCATCGTTGCCAACCCACACCGCAGTTGCCAGTTGAGGCACATAGCCAACAAACCAGGTATCCCGATGAGACTCAGTCGTCCCAGTCTTGCCAGCCGCAGGGCGACCAATTTTAGCATTGGTGGCAGTCCCTTGCTCAATCACCCCTCGTAAGACGCTAGTCAGCGACGCCGTCGCCCACGGATCAAGCACCAATTGGGGTTTGGGCGTGTTATCTAGCAGTAGATTGCCATCACTATCGGTCACCTGCATAATCAGCGTGGTGTCAGAGTGCCAGCCGTTACTGGCAAAGGTTGCAAAGGCCCCTGCCATCTCCATCGGAGTCACATCCACAGACCCAAGGGGCAGTGAGATCACAGGCAAAATCGGGCTTTCAAAACCCAGGGTTCGAGTCACTTCGACCACGCGGCTAACCCCAACTGCTTGACCTAGCTTCACCGCAGGCACATTACGAGACATCTCCAACGCCCGACGCACCGGAATGCTGCCCATAAAGGTGCTGTCGTAGTTTTTGGGGGAGTAGTACTCATACCCGTCTGGATAAGTCACTGGCGAATCGCCAATCATGCTGTCGGGGGTAAATCGCCCCGAGGCAAAGGCTGTGTAGTACACAAACGGTTTAAAGGCAGAGCCCGGCTGACGCCGAGACTGCACCGCTCGGTTAAATTGACTTTCTTCATGATCGACACCGCCCACAATGGCTTTGACATAGTGGGTGCGAGGGTCAACCGCCACCAGGGCTAGCTGGTCGGCATAGGCACCACTGCCAAAGCGGTTGCGGTAAGCCCGCTGAACCGTTTTCTCAGCAATCTTTTGGAGTCTGAGGTCGATGGTGGTTTGGACCCGCATGCCCCCTTTGAGCACCGCCTCTTTACCAAACTGCTCCTCCAGCTCTTGGACCACGGCTTCGGTCACGTAGGGGGCCTGGCTTGACCCAAACGAGGTTACTCTGCCTAACTTCAGCGGCTGGGCTTTGGCCGTTGCTTCTTCTTCAGCAGAAATCCATTTAAGCTGGCGCATCCTGGCCAGCACAATTGACTGGCGCTGCTTAGCGACCTTGTAATCAACAAAGGGGCTAAAGCCTTCTGGTGCTTGGATCAAGCCTGCCATCATGGCTGACTCAGCCAGGGTTAAATCTTTAGCTGGCTTATTAAAGTAACTCTGGGCTGCGGTCTCAGCGCCATAGGTATTGTGGCCCCAGTAAACCTGGTTGAGATACAGCTCAAAAATTTCATTTTTCTCAAAAATCTGCTCAATCCGCAGCGCCAAAACCGCTTCGACAACCTTACGACTGACCGCGCGTTCGGGGGTCAAAAATAGGTTCTTCACCAGCTGCATTGTGATCGTAGATCCCCCCTGCACCGTGCTGCCTGCCTGATAGTTAGCTAGCATGGCTCGACCGATACCCGTAGGGTTAATGCCTTCGTGGGTAAAAAAGCTGCTGTCCTCGATGGCCAGCACCGCCCGCTTCAGGTGGGGAGAAATTTCATTCAGGTCTACGACATCTCGGTTAGCCTCATCGTGCAGGCTGTCTAGTAAGGTGCCATCCACGTCGTAGATATAGCTGGTTTCTGAGGGGATATAGTTTCTCAGGACGCGGACATCTGGCAAATTTCTGAAGCTGATCGCTAAGCCTACCAAGCCCCCTGCCAGCAAAGCACTGGTGAGCATGGTCACCGACAATAGCGAGGCTCCGCTAACCTGCAAAACATCTTGAATGTGCTTCAAGATAGCGGGCGATTGAGTCAACCGAAGCTGTGGAAGGCCCGATGGTGGATTGTCAGTTCGAGATTGACGAATCGTATTAAATGCCACTGTCGTATTACGTCCTTATTAAACTGATGAATAACCGAACCCTTCACAGAGTTCTGAAATTATATAGATCAAATCGTCAGTCACGATACTTTCCTGAGAAGCCCTTGGCTTCATAAAGAAAATGAGCAGTCAGTCTACTGGAAAAAGACATCCCTGGAAGATGTCTCTAATGATTGCCTACAGGCTACCCACCGGATAATCAGAATTAACTCTACCTAAGTTAACCGTAAAAATTTTGGTAGGTTTAGTAACTGGTACTGAGATTCAGTACTGACGACCGGGGCCTCCACGGGGGTAATTTACCGTAACTATAGTTGATCCTTGACAAATGTCCAGGTTTTTTCGAAAACTTACGCAATATTGGCAAATAGCCTTAACCCAGTCTAAACCCCCGACATTGTCCTCAATCGCACACTACTATTTCTAACCTCCTCTAACCACCATGACGGTTGCTGCAAACATCCCGCCTGTGTTTCCTCCCTCTTCAGACGATCTGCATTGGATTTATCGAGGCATCACCGAGGTTTTTCCCGATCAGCCCGAGTCCCAAGGCCCCGACGAAAATCTGATCAAACGGCTGCAAACCACGGACCGTCCTCTGCGGATCAAGCTGGGGATTGACCCCACGGGCTCCGAAATCCATTTGGGCCACAGCATTCCGGTTCGCAAGCTACGGGCATTTCAAGATGCGGGTCACACCGCTGTGTTGATTATTGGCGACTTTACCGCCCGCATCGGCGACCCCACGGGTAAGTCAGAGGTGCGCAAACAGCTGAGCGAAGCCGAGGTCAAGGCCAATGCTGAGACCTATCTGGGGCAGGTGCGCCATATTCTAGACTTTGACACTCCCGGTCGGTTAGAAATCCGCTATAACTCGGAATGGCTGTCGAGCCTTGATTTAAGCAAAATTTTAGAGTTGTTGGGTACGATGACGGTGGGTCAGATGCTGGCCAAAGAGGGCTTTGCCAATCGTTATGAGCAAGGTAGCCCGGTTTACCTGCATGAGTTTCTCTACCCGCTGATGCAGGGCTATGACTCTGTGGCGATCGAGTCAGACGTCGAACTCGGTGGCACAGACCAAAAGTTCAACATTGCGGTGGGTCGCGATTTGCAGCGTCACTTTGGTCTCAAGCCCCAATTTGGTCTGTTGCTGCCACTGTTGCTGGGCACCGACGGTACCCAAAAAATGTCGAAGTCCTTGGGTAA
>JBCDDJ010000365.1:0-6895 GCA_039180385.1 Cyanobacteria bacterium P01_G01_bin.38
CATTCAAAAAATAAATGCTAAGTTTTGTAACAGAGTTTGTCCCTTACTTTGCGGCTCTGGCTTTGAGGGGCCGCTGAGGTCTAGCTTAGACCTCAGGTATTGGGTTCTCCTACTCTCAACACAGCAAATTAGGCCAGCCCTTAGGGGCTGGTTTTATTTTATGAATAGCCCGCTCAATTGATTACCCCCAATTTTCGTATTTGTTTAATCTTCGCTTAATCGAAAATCCATCTTCGAGACTGGTGTCACTCGTGGTGCCGTGATACCTTAGTAAGGTGAGTCTATTAGGGTGGCAGAGATAGCTCATCCACCCGATCAGGGTCTGCTTACCCGCTCAATTTACTCACTTGCAAAGCTAAACTCACGCTAATCTCGCATAGGTGGAGATTAATTGTCCAGGTAGGTTTAGGTACAGGCTTAGTTGAATAACACTTCAAGTGGCCCAGTGTTTAGGTTTAATGCTTAGGCATCACTTGGCGATGCTCCACGTTAGTACTTTCCCTTCTTAACTCCACCCAATCTAAGCATGTTGTCAATGGAGTATTGTCAATGGTTAGACAACGGCAAGGTAGAAAAGAGATGGTGCGATGTTGAGTTTATCTAAAGTTTTGTTCCACTTTTAACAGCTTGATAGCTGGTGAGCCTAGCGTGATAGAGATATTAAAAAAACGCCCATTAGATATCAGCACTCGATGTTTCATGCAAGCTGTTTTTCAACTATTGGGGTTTGCTTTTTTAAAGTGTTTAATTTAGAGGTGTCTTAATGTCGATTCGTTTATACATTGGCAATTTGTCTAAAGATCTAGAGCGCCAAGATTTTGAGGCTGTGTTTGCAGAAGAATCAGAGGGCGTGGTTTCCGTCAAGCTGATTGCTGATCGCAAAACGGGTAAATGCCGTGGCTTTGGCTTTGTAACCGTAAAGAGTGACGAAATTGCAGATGCCCTTGTCGAAAAATATAACGGCTACATGCTACAAGACACCCCTATCAAGGTTGAGAAGGCGCTTCCTCGCAGCAAAGCGAGTGAAGAAGAAGCTGAGGCCAACAGCGGTAACCGGCGGAGCAATAAAAAGAGTGGTCGCAAAGGTGGCAATACTGCCAGCCCTGACAGTGGGCAAGCTGCTGCTGCTCAGCCTGATCCAAGATGGGCCCAGGAGCTTGAAAAGCTCAAGGAATTGCTAGCAACTCAGACCACAGCTTCCTAAGTTTGCTTGGCCTAACCCTCTAGTCAATTGTTACTCAAAGCCGCCAATGTCATTAAACTTTGGCGGCTTTGGATTTCTGAATAGTCTTCCTTAACAGTTTTTTTGAGTTAAGAAACACGGGCACGGATTAAAGCACTGGGTAAGCACAATACCTTGCCGAGGGTAGGTACAAATGCCCGCCGATTGAAAACATCATATTGGTTGTCGACAATCACATCGAGGATTTTGCGATAGAGCATCAGTGCAGACCAGACTGGCCACCGAGCATCTGGATTAAGCACACTGATACCCTTCTCGGCTTCTCCATAAAACTTAAGGGCTCGCTGAATCTGGAACCGCATCAGCGCTTGCCAGCGCTCGTCAACAATGCCTTTCAGTAAATCTTCTTCGCTATAGTTAAAGAGCGCTAAGTCCTCAAGGGGAATATAAATGCGTCCGCGACGGGCGTCTTCGCCCACATCTCTCAGGATGTTGGTGAGCTGATTAGCGATGCCCAAAGCAATGGCTTGTTGGGTAGGGTTTGGTAGCGGGTGGTTGCGCGCCCAGGGCGCTGTATTGTAGTCAGGATCTACTCCCATGACGATAGTAGACATCAGCCCTACCGTACCCGCAACCCGATAGCAGTAAAGTTTGAGGTCTTCAAACGTTTCGTACCGCGAGCGACTTAGGTCCATGCGCTGACCCGAGATCATATCTCGAAAGGGTTGCATATCCAGGGGAAACCGATCAAGTGTGTCTACCATAGCCACATCAAGGTCGTCTAAGGGTTTACCCGCAAACACGGACTCTAGCTGAGCCTCCCAATCATCTAGGGTGCTCTCGGTGGCGAGGTGGCCTTGGGGCCCATCGATCAACTCATCGGTACGACGGCACCAAACGTAAATTGCCCAAATTGCCCGACGCTTTGCCTCAGACATGAGCAGCGTGCCCATGTAAAACGTTTTAGAAAACTCCGCCGTAATCTGACGACAGCGTTCATAGGAGTCTTCTGTAGAGATCAGTGGCTTAGTCGTTGGAGAAGTGGATAGCTGAAGCATGTATGCCTCCTAGGCAACGGCGAGCGTTGTCTTAGAAAGGGTGTCTGCATTACGCACAATCGCCTGAGCAGCAAGCTTGCCAGACAAAACGGCCCCTTCCATACTGCCGAGATAACGTTGCATTGTATAGCTACCTGCTAAAAAGAAATTATTGATGGGTGTGGCTTGTAACGGTTTGTAGGCTTGACGCCCAGGGGACGCGGTATACACCGACCGAGGCGTTTTCACCACTTTATACTTCAGCAACTGGGCCGGACTATCCGAATCAAAATGCTGGGGGAAGAGTTTTTTCAGCTCCACCAGGGTGGCCTCAACAATGTCTTCATCCGAGCGGTCAATCCAATCTTTGGCAGGCGCTAACACTAACTCCAGCATAGACCGATTGGGGTCTGCATATTCACGACAGGCGTTGCTCATGTCGGCGTAGACACTCAGCAAATCAGATCGAGAAAATAACAGATGGTCGATATCGGTCAATTTGCGATCAAACCAAAGATGGAGATTAATGACGGGTACCCCCTCTAGCTCATCCAAATTCTTAAAGAACTGGATGCGTCTCCAGGGTTGGGGCATCAGCACCTTCATCACATCAACTGACGTCGCTGAGACGTAGCAATCAGCTTCAAGGATCTGATCAGCGGTCCCATTAATCCCCCGGATAATAAAATGCTGTACGGTGCCATCCTCATTGAGCACAATTTCTTTGAGGGGCGAGTTAAGCCGGACCTCGCCCCCGCCCTCGGCAACATAATCAACGATGGGTTGACACAGGCGCTCGGTGGGAGAGCCATCTAAAAAGGCAATCTTAGAACCATAGCGTTCCTGCAAAAAACGATTGAGGGCCGTCAAAATAATCGTGGCCGAGACATCCTCGGGGTTGATAAACGTCAGGGCTTTAGAGGCCGCGATAAACACATCGCTATTAACTCGATCGTCGATGCCATGGGCGCGCAGCCATTCTAAGAGGCTGTACTTATCCATGTCCTCAACGTATTGTTGACCGCGCACCACAGCCGGTAGCAGACCCACTGCAAATCGAGCCTTTTGCTCCCAGCTCAGCATGTCGTTGTTGCGAATGATCGACATGATCACGTTGAAAGGAGCCGGGATGTCGGGCACATCAAACCGTGACAGGGTGCCGGGTTTCTCAGGCTGATTAAAAAGCAAGGTGTGCTTTTTCCACTGCAGGCGATCTTCAATCCCTAGCTCACCGAGAAGTTGGAGCATGTTGGGATACGCTCCAAAGAAAGCATGTAGCCCGGTTTCGTACCAATCGCCATCTTCGTCTTGCCACGCCGCCACCAGACCACCCAGCACGTCTCGACTTTCTAGGACAATCGGTGTGTGACCTGCCTCTACTAGATACTTTGCACAGGCTAGCCCTGCCAAACCCCCGCCTGCGATCGCAACCCGCATTCTTATGATCTCCCAACAACTTATCCATTATCTGATCTCAAGGATCCCAACCATTATAAGTTTCAAACCGTTACATTTCGATACGAAAACTCAATTCCCGTCAAACTTCCTTTGGATTTGAAGGGGAAAAGTTAAAAGTTAAATAACCATCACGCTATGATAGACACCCTGGAAATAGGCTTTAGAATAGGTCATCCTAGGGCGTCTTACTGGGTAGCTTGAGAGTTCAATAACTATGACATCGACAAATTTCGACTTTTTGCAGCAAACCGATCCTGAAATCACCGCCATTCTTGGCCGCGAACTACAGCGCCAGCGCGACCATTTAGAACTGATCGCCAGCGAGAACTTTACCTCAGCGGCGGTGATAGCCGCCCAGGGATCTGTCTTGACCAATAAGTATGCGGAAGGTTTACCCAATAAGCGCTATTACGGCGGTTGTGAGTTTGTTGACCAGGCTGAGCAGCTGGCTATTGATCGCATTAAAACCTTATTTGGGGCTGCCCATGCCAATGTGCAGCCCCACTCCGGAGCCCAGGCAAACTTCGCCGTTTTTCTAGCCTTGCTGCAGCCCGGTGACACTATCATGGGTATGGATTTGTCCCACGGTGGACATCTCACCCACGGTTCACCCGTGAACTTTTCAGGGAAGTGGTTCAATGTTGTCCAGTATGGCGTCAATCGCGAAACCGAGCAGCTGGATTTTGACGAAATCCGTGAGGTGGCCCTACAGCATAAGCCGAAGCTGATTATCTGTGGTTATTCTGCCTATCCTCGCACCATTCACTTCGGTAAGTTTCGGGCCATTGCCGATGAGGTCGGTGCTTACCTGATGGCTGACATTGCTCACATTGCCGGACTCGTCGCCGCAGGCCTGCATCCTGATCCCATTCCCCACTGTGACGTGGTCACCACCACCACTCACAAAACCCTGCGAGGCCCTCGAGGGGGGTTAATCATGACCCGCGACCCAGATCTGGGTAAGAAATTTGACAAAGCTGTCTTCCCCGGTAGCCAGGGAGGGCCCTTAGAACATGTGATTGCAGCCAAAGCGGTTGCCTTTGGCGAAGCCCTCAAACCTGATTTCAAAACCTATTCTGCCCAAGTGGTTGCCAATGCCCAGACCCTGGCAGCCCAACTCCAAAGTCGAGAGATTAAAGTTGTCTCCAACGGCACTGATAATCACTTAGTTCTGGTTGATTTGCGCTCGATTGGCATGACCGGCAAACAGGCTGACGCCCTGGTCAGTGAAGTCAATATCACCGCTAACAAAAATACGGTCCCCTTCGATCCAGAGTCTCCCTTTGTCACCAGCGGCCTGCGGCTTGGGTCTCCGGCCATGACCACCCGCGGTATGGGTCAGCCAGAGTTTGTCGAAATTGCCAATATTATTGTTGATCGGCTCGTCAGTCCTGATGATAGTGATGTGCGGGCAGACTGTCGGCGTCGAGTCGCCGCCCTGTGCGATCGCTTTCCGCTTTATCCACATCTGAGTGTGGCGACCCCCGCTCTGGTTTAACCAGTCCAGAAGGCGCTGGGGCGAGAGGCTAAACACCTCAGACACCCAAGAAAAAATTGCTCTATGCAGAAAAGAACGGGTTATACTAACGCCGAACGGCTTAGTGCAGCCCAATTCTGCATAGAGCTTTTGCATGATCGACAACCGGCTGGGAAGACTTAAATCAACTTCCCTGGGCCCTACGAACGGTATTGCCTGTAAACGGTATTTATTGAGGTTAGGACGTCTTGGAAATACGTTTTTCAGCTTTCTGCCCAACGACATCTGTCACCCCCGTCGATAAGACGCACTTGCAAAATCTGTTTCGTAGAAATGCGTGAATAGTTTTTGCTCTATCACCGGATAGCTGCCCATCTAAACCGAAGACATTGATTGATTGACAAAGCCGCATTTCCTGTTTAATGTCTTTGCGAGCTTCGTTAATTCACATCCAGTAGAAAACCTTGAGTTTTTATCTGAAGACTCATTGTAAATCTGGGTGCTGCCAAGATTTGATGATATTTGTCGCTATCCCTCTACGCCCCTAATGCCGTCTCAGCTTTATCCTCTACTGACCTTTACACTGTCAGCCCTGATTGTTTTGACCCTGACGCCGATTGTGCGCAAGCTAGGTCTCAGTAGCGGTCGCGTTGATATGCCGGGGGGTCGGAAAGTGCACAAAACGCCGATGGTCCGCTTAGGTGGCGTTTCAATTTTTATCGGGACGGTCGTGGCGCTGCTGACGGTTTGGAGACTGGGTGGTTTCGTAGATATCCAGGGCAACCCTCTCAACCCAGTGGATGAATACGAAATCTGGGGCGTGACCATTGGCGGAGTCGCCTTCTTTTTAATCGGATTGATGGACGACTTATTTGGCCTGTCAGCCATCAGCCGTCTAATTATGCAGGCGATTGTGGCCGCTCTGGCCTGGCAAGTGGGTGTGAATATTGAGTTTTTATCTATCCCAGGGTTTGGCATCGTACAGCTAGCTGACTACTGGGTAAGCTTGCCGATCACGGTGGTTTGGCTGGTGGGCATGGCCAATGCCATTAATTGGATTGATGGCCTGGATGGTTTGGCGGCTGGGGTTTCCGGCATTGCGGCTATTGTCATGATGATAGTGGCCTTGTTTATGAACCAGCCTGCCGCTGCCCTGGTTGCTGCGGCTTTGGCCGGGGGAGCCCTGGGTTTCTTGAGGTATAACTTTAACCCTGCCCAGATATTTATGGGAGACGGGGGTGCCTACTTTATGGGGTTCACCCTGGCGGGTGTCGGTGTCATTGGCTTGGTCAAAGGGGTCACGACAGCGGCAGTTCTGTTTCCCTCATTGGTGTTGATTTTGGCCGTGCCTATTTTAGACATGTCGGCGGTCATCCTAGCCCGTCTGCGCCGGGGGCTATCGCCTTTTGTTGCCGATAAGCGCCATTTGCACCACCGCCTTTTGAATGCGGGGCTCTCCCACCGGTTTACGGTGCTGTTTATCTATGCCTTAACTCTATGGGCTGGGAGCTTGGCACTGGCGTTTTCGGGTATGCCCAGCGGCGTCATTTATGCCCTGGCAGCAACTGCTTTACTGAGCTATACCGGCTGGCGAGCCCGCCGCCATGCCCGTTGAGGGAGATAATGGGTGATGGGTAGCGGGCTGGCGTATTTGTCTTGGGTCTGCATTGAAGTTGCTTAAGGATAGGGGTAGGGGTAGCTTTTTGTAAGCTGGCCGCTCTGATAGATATAGACGGTTTC
>JBCDDJ010000366.1:0-6895 GCA_039180385.1 Cyanobacteria bacterium P01_G01_bin.38
ACCTCTTTGACCCCGATTGCGACCTTAGCAGCCAGTGCATTGAGGGCACCTGCAATCTTGGCGTAGAGTTCTTCCTTGCTAGGCAGATCGGCAATGGCTTCGGCTTCAGCTTTACTGAGCGCCTTGCCTTCTAAAACACCGCCGCGCAGCTCGGTCTTTTTGGTGTCTTTTTGGAACTTTTTGTATTCCTTAACGACACCGCCGATATCGTCTTTGGTCAGCAACAGCGCAGTTGTATCCTTCAAGAACGACTGCACCGGTTGCCAGTTTTCATCACCCTCGACGGCAATATTGATCAGGGTATTTTTGGCAATTTTGCAAGTGCCACCCTTCTCGCGGATACGGTTACGCAGATCGGAGATCTCAGCAACCGTTAACCCTTTATAGTCGATCACAAAGAGCGACTCAGTTTCACTCAACAGCTGTTTTAGCTCGGCGACGAGTTCTTTTTTATTAGCTAGGGTTCTCCCCATTCGATGTTCACCTCCTTATAAGCGGGGACTGTGGACAAGCTTTTGATATTGACGGACTAACGCCGACAAACTGACAGGCATTTGAGCATCCAAAAAACAAGCCCCGACCAATGGGCCGAGGCAAGCTTGATATCAGGGGAGAGACTGCCACAGGGGCAAACGTCTCAAACGCTGAGCAAACCTCGGCAGGATATTAAGCTAAAGCACCTGCTGTCTTTGGATGCATATTCGATTGTCAAAATTTGGGGCTTTTGCAATCTCTCCGTTCAATAAAAAAATTATTCGTCTAACTTAAGGTCTCTCAGAGCACTAAAGTCGACTTTGATCGATGGCCCCATCGTTGCAGATACTGAGACACTTCGCCAGTAGCGGCCTTTCGCACCAGAAGGGCGGTTTCTATCAACGGTCTCCTGCAACGCCTTCAGATTTATTAATAGATCTTCAGGCGGGAATGTGACCTTACCAAACATAACATGCACAATGCCCGTTCGGTCAGCCCGGAACTCTAGTTTACCGGCCTTAAATTCCTCAATGGCCTGGGCCAGGTCAAAAGTGACCGTCCCACCCTTAGGTGACGGCATTAAGCCTCGGGGACCGAGCTGGCGACCCAGCTTAGCCACCTTAGGCATCATATCTGGGGTGGCCACTAAAACATCAAAGTCCATCATACCCTTTTGGATTTCGTCAATCAAATCCTCAGAGCCCGCCAAATCTGCACCGTTGTCAGTCGCTTCGGTCACTTTCTCACCCCGAGCGATGACGGCGACGCGCACGGTCTGACCTGTCCCTTTAGGCAGCGCCACGGTGGTACGCAACTGCTGGTCTGTATATTTTGGGTCAATGCCTAGTCGAATATGGGCCTCGGCTGACTCAGCAAACTTTGCTGTTGCGGTTTCCTTGAGCAGTGTGAGGGCTTCTAGCGGCTCATATAGTCGATCTTCGACCTTAGCCAGGGCCTCTTGCAGGCGACGCGAAACTTTCTTTGCCATGGTGATAACTCCTCGGGGTCCGAGCGAGGTTGATCCTCTCCCCCAATAAAAAAACATAAACTGCCGATCTAATCAGCGACGCTAACGCCCATGTTACGAGCGGTGCCTGCAATGATGTTCATCGCGGCCTCAATATCGTTTGCATTGAGGTCGGGCATTTTGACCTCAGCAATTTCCTGGAGCTGAGCCCGGGTAATTGAGCCCACCTTTTCACGGTTAGGCTGACCTGAGCCCTTCTCAATTTTGGCGGCTTTTTTGATTAAAACCGACGCGGGAGGGGTTTTTAGAATGAAGGTGAAACTTCTATCTTCGAAGACAGAAATCTCGACCGGCACAATTAACCCTGCTTTGTCAGCGGTCTTGGCGTTGTACTCTTTGCAAAACGCCATAATATTGACACCATGCTGACCAAGAGCAGGGCCAATGGGCGGTGCCGGGTTAGCTTTGCCAGCGGGGATCGCCAGCTTGATAATTGCAACAACCTTTTTCGCCATTGATTAACTCTCTTTTTGCACTTGGTTAAATTCCAGCTCGACGGGCGTGTCACGGCCAAAAATAGACAGTAGCGCCTTGAGCTTGCTTCTTTCGGGGCTGACCTCAATGACTTCACCACTAAAGTCTTTAAAGGGGCCTGACAGCACCAAAATCTTATCCCCAGAGTCTAGATCAACTTTGACAACGGGGGCCTGCTCTTGAGTCTGCTTAAAGATACGGTCGACCTCTGCAGCACTGAGCGGCATCGGTTTGACGTGCCCTCGGCCTCGGCCCGTACTCCGTCGCTGCTCGGCACCCACAAAGTTAATAACGTGGGGGGTATTTTTAACCACCTGCCAGACTTCGTCATCGAGCTGCATCTTGATCAAAACATAGCCCGGAAAGACTTTCTCCTCAATGCTTTGGCGAGAGCCGTCCTTGCGGAGCTTAACCGCAGGGGTCTGGGGAATCTCGATGCTCTGGACTCGGCTGGCCACATCTAAGGTCTTGATGCGTTGCTCAAGGTTAAGCTTGACCCGCTTTTCGCAACCCGATGCGACTTGAACAGCGTACCAGCGAGACCTGACTGGCTTTGGCTCGTCAGCGCCCTTGGTCACGTCGTAATTTGGATCGTCTGATGCATAAGTCATAATCAGAACACCTGCTGTGAAGCCCAACCAAATAGTTTGTCAACGAGATAAATTAACCCCGCAGATAAACTCACCATCAAAATGACGGCAGCTGATTCGCTAAAAAGCTGTTGACGGGTGGGCCAGACAACTTTAGTAAGCTCCTCTCGGGTGCCTTGTACAAACTCGCCTGCGCTAAAGCCCTCGGACGCGTCACTGTCCTTTTGCTTTTTGCTTGCTGGAGTCTCTTGCTTAGCTTCTTTTTTGACCACGTTACTAGCTTCCTTAATGCCCTGCTAAGCCATAGCTCTGTTAAGTCACAGCCTATGAGTCATGGCCCTATAAATCACAGCCTTAGTCAGTTAAACGTGATTATCGCCAGACTGATACAATCACCTATTGATCACCCGAAAACGACCCTACCCGAAGCTTATTGCTAGCTAGCAGTTCGGGTAGAATCGCTCTGGATGATGCAGCGCGCCCTGGAGGACTCGAACCCCCGACATTCGGTTTTGGAGACCGACGTTCTACCAACTGAACTAAGGACGCACGACCCGCTAGAGCGGACGGTCAAAACGCTGCTTTAAGCGCGTTGCCTTACCCACCCGATCGCGCAAGTAATATAGCTTGGCGCGACGCGCTTTACCCCGGCGGACAACTTTGATATTGGCCACCCGTGGGGCATGGATCAAAAACACACGCTCTACGCCAATCCCCTGGAAAATGCGACGTACGGTAATTGTCTCATTAATACCGCCATTGCGTTTAGCAATTACGGTCCCTTCATAGGGCTGAATGCGTTCTTTGCCGCCTTCCTTGATTCGGACACCGACCCGAACTGTATCCCCGACGTAGATGTCGGGAAGATCGTCTTTTAGTTGTTCCGCTTCGATAGAGCGGATAATTGCCTCAGCGTTCATAATCCCTGAAAAGCACACGGTCTACTATAATACGCCAACTTGATGCTAAAAGACCAGGGATTTAGAAATAAATTTCTGGGTCGTCATCCTTCATACTAGATAGGGGAAGTCCAGCTTTCACTTTGTAAAACTCATGAACGTCTTAACCAACCTGCTATCGCGTGCGGTGTTTCGTCCGGTGATGGTGGGGCCAAGCCGCAGTCAGGGAATTGAGCTTAAGTCTGAGCCAGAGGTTGAGACGATGCGGACGGCGTCCAAAATTGTGGCGACGGTGCTCAAAGAAATTTCAGAAATCGTTGAGCCGGGAATGACGACGGCGGATCTAGATGACCATGCCGAGCGCCGGATTCGAGGCATGGGAGCTACCCCTAGCTTCAAGGGATATCATGGCTTTCCGGCGTCGATTTGTGCCTGTGTCAACGATGAAGTGGTGCATGGGATTCCGCGCAAGCGAAAAACTATCCGCGCAGGGGATATCTTAAAGGTCGATACGGGGGCCTATTACGAAGGCTTTCATGGCGACTCGTGCATCACGATTGCGGTGGGTCGAGTCAGCGATCAAGCCAAGGATTTAATGCGGATAGCCGAAGCGGCCCTCTACGCCGGGATTGAACAGGTTAAGCCAGGCAATGGGCTATTGGACATCGCGGGGGCCATCGAAGATGCGGTCAAGGCTAGTAACTACAGCGTCGTTCAAGAGTTTACGGGGCATGGGGTCGGGCGCAATTTGCACGAACCCCCATCGGTATTTAATTTTCGTACCCAAGAGTTACCCAATGTCACCCTCAAACCGGGTATGACCCTGGCAATTGAGCCGATTGTTAATGCAGGCTCTCGCCATACACGCACCCTGCGCGATCGATGGACAGTGGTGACAGTGGATCGCTCCCTGTCAGCGCAGTTTGAGCACACGGTGCTGGTGACGACGGAGGGGCATGAAATCCTGACGGACCGAACGAAAGTTTGAGGAAGGTTGGGCGAAGGGGAAAAGGGGAAGGGGGGGAGGCTACACCAAAAGGGCTTAACGCCTTAACCCCTTTTGCCCTGACCCTTTCGCCTTTCGCCCTGACCCTTTCGCCTTTATTCCGCTGCATCTCCTTCCGCAATCTCTGCTTGCGGCACCACCGGGCAGCGCTCATCGTCGTGGTCAATTTCGACGTCAATGGTGTAGGCTTTTTGGGCTTTTTCGCGAGGGAAGCCTTGGTACTGTTTGACGCGCTCGAGGGCTTCTTGGTTGAGAAATTCGTAGCCAGTACTGCGCAGGATGACGGGATCTTGGTGTGCGATCGCACCCGCTTGGTCAAACGCAATCCCGACCACAGCTGGCTGGGGGGCTTCTTTCAGACAAGCGACGAAGTCTAAATCGTATTCATAATCCCCGTACTTTTGTAAAAAGGAGTCCTCCCGTTCGAGGGGATAGGGAATTTTGACCGGCGTTTCTAGGGGCTCGGGTTCGACGGCGATGCCGGTGCGATCGCGAATGCCGGTAAGCCATGTTTGACGGGCCTGGGTTTCAGCGGCTTCATGGGTTTGCTCAGCTTGATAGCGATAGGCTGTGCTAAATAAAGCCAGCAGATCCTTTAACCGCTCAGGGACAGGGCGCTTTGCTTTCTCAAGCAGGGCCGCTAAGGTCAAAGGCTCCTGGGGAGGGGCAGGGGGAACGGCATTCACAGGCGATGTCTCTGTGGGGGGTGGGGGTGGGGACGAAGCATTGTCTAAATTGGCGATTTCTTCATCGACATTACGATTGGTGGCATTGCGATTGTCGGCATCGCTCCCCCGGGCGTTACGACCATTTGCACGGTTAGAGGCTCCGTTGGCCGAGCGACCACTTTGACCACGCTGTTGGGCATTGTTGCGAGGGGTGCCTGATTGAGCCTGCTGAGCTGGACGGTTGGATTGGGCTGGCTTTGCAGCGACTGTTTGGGGAGAAGTTGCTGGGTTCACTGCCGCAGCTGCTTTTTTGTCATCTTCTGTCGGGATGCGTGTGACTGAGATGGTTTCTCCCTCAGGGTCAGGGGCCGGGACAACCTCATCTGACGACCCTGAAATGGGAATCATTAAGAGCGCCGCATGCAGCCCTAGGGCTAAGAGAAAAATGGGATGTATCGCCTTTAAGAGTTTCATAGATGGGGCAATGTTACCTGGATGACTAGATGGCTATAAGCCGATTGCAAAATACTCCCTTTTTACACACCTGATACCCCCAGTCTGGGATCATCTGGCCAAACGAACACAGCGGTGGACCCTTTCATATCGACCAAGGAAATGTAATTCATCGGGTTTCCCTCTGGAGAGATCACCACATAGAGGTCACTGCCCCCGTACGTATCTATCTTTTCAAAAGATAACCCGTTCTCTTGAACGGCGGGACCCAGCCCTTCGCTAGAGACTAGATCAAAATTTCGACCGATGTATTTAAACTCAACGCCAGGATAGGGCTGAAACGACTCATCAACGATACTGTCAGCTGCGAAAAACGCCGCCGGATCGCTAAAAGAACGAGGAATCCATCCGGCAGGGACAGGCCATTGGTCTGTGTTATCGAAGTTAGAAGAGGTGCCTGCTGCATTGCTAGCCCCCACTGACAGATAATTACTCAACGCACTTTTGAACTGGGCCTGAACTGCTGGGTCAAACGGCGGTGGCTCATCGGGGGGGGGCTCGTCTGGGGGCACCTCATCGGGGGGCACCTCGTCGAGGGGCAATTCGTCGGGAAGCTCTTCGGGGACCTCAGTTAAAACCTGCTGCTGGGGGGGAACTGGAGCCTGAGTCTGGGGCGGGGGCTCTACAGGCACTTCGGACGGCGGCGTTTCATCAGGCTGACCGAGAAGCTCGGCTAAACTCTCGACTTCAATAACAGGTTCCTCTTCGAGAATTTCCGACTCCTCAGCTTCTGAATGTTTTAATTCCCAAGTAGGCATCAATAACAGCAGCACATGCAGCCCCACTGACGCCCAGGTCAATGGGTGAAATAAAAGCCGTAAAAACCGATGCTGCAACTTGGGATGCTGTTTGGAAACGTGCTGTGGGAGATCTATCATGCCGGTCGGCCCCTTACAACTCAGAGCGATAGGCCCTGGGACTCTGGCAAAAAGCTCAGTCCTAGGGCCTATAAAGGTTGATGCACACTGAGTGATGAACAGTTGTCAGATACTCAAGATCTGCCTTTAAAGCACTGCGCCTAGAGACCTGCTAAGGCGTCAGCGTAGTCACTGTCAGGCAGTGCTACATAGCCCACCTCAGGCACGATGTCGGAGGCAGTCTGGATGTAGTACTCGACGAAGGCACGCAACTCGGGATTGCTGGACAGCTCAGCGGTGTTGACGTAGATAAAGATGGGGCGAGCCAGGGGCTGGTAAGCCTCAATCGTGTCAGGAGAAGGCACCACAAAGCCCTCTTCACCCTCA